>NZ_JBHVHQ010000156.1:0-12959 GCF_042800135.1 Streptomyces sp. NPDC057654
CTCCAGGGCCCGTCGGGACGTACGACCTCGGCGGGCGCGGTGAGCGCGGCGGACGCGGCCGAGCCGGCGGACGCGGGCGCCGCGGAGGTATCGGGGACCGTCATACAGCCGAGCGTGTCACAGAAGCGCCCGTACGGGTGGCCTCGATCGCGGGACGCGGGTGCGGTTTGACGCTGCCGAGCACGGCCGCGGTCTCCTTCGCCGAGGCGATGGACTTCTCCGGCGGCTTGATCTTCTTGAACTTGGCGACGGCCAGCAGCCCGAGGATCGCGGCCACGACGAGGAACGCGCCGCCGACGATCAGGAACGACCAGGCGAGCCCGAGACCGAGATTGTGGATGCCGTACGCCGCGGCGAAGCTCAGCACGGGCAGCGCGAAGAGCGCCAGGACCCCGGCCGCCGCGATGGCGCCGCCGCCGATGCCGGCCCGTTTGGCGTCCTGCCGCAGTTCGGCCTTGGCCAGCGCGATCTCGTCGTGCACCAGCGCGGACAGGTCTGCGGTGGCCGCCGCCACCAGTTGCCCGAGGCTGCGGCTCGCGCCGTCGTCGGCTGTGCTCATCGCCTGCTCCCTCTTCGTTTCCAACGGACCATCAGCAGATCTTCAGCGGATCTTCAACGAACTGAAGCCTCTCAGATCATGCCGGACCATCGTCCCCGGTGGTGCGCGAGGAGGCGACTTCGGCCAGCCGCCGGTGTTCGGCGGCCTTCGCCTCAAGGATCGCCGCCATCCGGAGGTGGTAGTCCGGGTTGTCCTGCTCGTAGACGTCGGGGATGCCGTCCTGGTCCTCGTCGCGGTCCTCGTCCGCGCAGAGCTTCTTGTACTTGTTGTCGCGCAGCTTGAGCAGCACGCTGGCCAGTACGGCCGCGATCAGCGAGCCGATCAGCACGGCCGCCTTCGACTCGTCGGTGAGCAGCTGGTCGTCGGCGAACGCCAGCTCGCTGATCAGCAGGGACACCGTGAAGCCGATACCCGCCAGCGAGGCGACGGCGAGCACGTCCGGCCATTTGAGGTCCGGGTTCAGCTCGGCCCTGGTGAAGCGGGCCGCGCACCAGGTGCCGCCGAAGACGCCGATCGCCTTGCCGAGGACGAGCCCGAGGACGACGCCGAGCGTCTCGGGCTTGCTGAAGACGTCCGAGAGCGCACCGCCGGAGACGGCGACGCCCGCCGAGAAGAGCGCGAACAGCGGCACCGCGAGCCCGGCCGACAGGGGCCGCACGAGGTGCTCGATGTGCTCGCCGGGGGAGTGCTTCTCGCCGTCGCGGGTGGTGCAGCGGAGCATCAGGCCCATGGCGACGCCGGCGATCGTCGCGTGGACGCCGCTGTTGTACATCAGCGCCCAGTTGACCAGGGCCAGCGGCACGTAGATGTACCAGCCGCGGACGCCCTTGCGCAGCAGTAGCCAGAAGACGGCGAGGCCCAGCACGGAGAAGCCGAGGGCGACGAAGTTGAGCTGCGAGGTGAAGAAGACCGCGATGATCAGGATGGCGAAGAGGTCGTCGACGACGGCGAGGGTGAGCAGGAACGCGCGGAGCGCGGACGGCAGCGACGTGCCGATGACCGCGAGGACGGCGAGCGCGAAGGCGATGTCGGTCGCGGTCGGCACCGCCCAGCCGCCGAGCGAGCCGTCGCCCGTCTTGTTGACGGTGAAGTAGACCAGCGCGGGGGCGGCCATGCCGCAGACCGCGGCGACCACGGGCAGGATTGCGGCCTTCGGCTCGCGCAGCTCGCCCGCCACGAGCTCGCGTTTGAGTTCGATGCCGGCGACGAAGAAGAAGACGGCGAGCAGCCCGTCGGCGGCCCAGTGCTGGATGGACAGGTCGAGGCCGAGCGCGGAGGGGCCGAGGTGCAGGCCGCGGAAGGACTCGTAACTCTCGCGCAGCGGGGTGTTCGCCCAGACGATCGCCGCGACGGCGGCGGCGAGCAGCAGGACACCGCCGACCGTCTCGGTCCGCAGCGCCTCGGCGATGTAGTTCCGCTCGGGCAGGGACAGACGTCCGAGGAAGGTGGAACGGCGGGTGTTGGGCGCGGTCACGTCGGCGGCCTCCGGTGGGATTCGGCAGCTGAGGGCACAGCTGAGGCAGTTGCCGACCAGACTTCCCGGCTCACCAGAGTGTTTTTCTTAGCGCTATGTTGACGCGCCGCACACCTTACCTGGTGTAGGCGAGGACGAATCCGGTGATCCGCACCTTACGGGCATAAGGGCCGCGCGGCCCGTCCTGAGAACGCGAACGGGGCACCCGTCGACAGCCCGGGTGCCCCTCGCTCGTACGGCGTACGAAAGGATCAGTCCTCGCTGCCGGCCGCCGGCAGCTTGGCCTGGATGAGGTCCATGACCGACGAGTCGGTCAGCGTGGTCACATCGCCGAGGGTGCGGTTCTCGGCGACGTCGCGCAGCAGCCGGCGCATGATCTTGCCGGAGCGGGTCTTGGGCAGCTCCGCGACCGGCAGGACGCGCTTGGGCTTGGCGATCGGGCCGAGCTGCTTGCCGACGTGCGCCCGCAGCTCCTCCACCAGGCCCGGGTCCTCGGCGTCGACGCCGCCGCGCAGGATCACGAAGGCGCAGATGGCCTGCGTGGTCTGCGGGTCGGTCGCGCCGACCACCGCGGCCTCGGCGACCTTGGGGTGCGAGACGAGCGCCGACTCGACCTCGGTGGTCGAGATGTTGTGACCGGAGACCAGCATCACATCGTCGACCCGGCCGAGCAGCCAGATGTCGCCGTCCTCGTCCTTCTTGGCGCCGTCGCCCGCGAAGTAGCGGTTCTCGAAGCGGGACCAGTACGTGTCCAGGTAGCGCTGGTCGTCGCCCCAGATGGTGCGGAGCATCGACGGCCACGGCTCGGTCAGGACGAGATAGCCGCCGGAGCCGTCGGGCACCTCGTTGGCGTCGTCGTCCACGACGGTCGCGGCGATGCCGGGCAGCGCGACCTGCGCCGAACCGGGCTTCGTCTCCGTGACGCCCGGCAGCGGGCTGATCATGATGCCGCCGGTCTCGGTCTGCCACCAGGTGTCGACCACGGGCGTGCGGTCCGCGCCGATGTGCTTGCGGTACCAGATCCACGCCTCGGGGTTGATCGGCTCGCCCACCGAGCCCAGCACCCGCAGGCTGGAGAGGTCGAACTTGGCGGGGATGTCGTCGCCCCACTTCATGCAGGCGCGGATCGCCGTCGGCGCCGTGTAGAGGATCGTCACGCCGTACTTCTGGACGATCTCCCACCAGCGGCCCTGGTGCGGGGTGTCCGGCGTGCCCTCGTAAAGGACCTCGGTGGCGCCGTTGGAGAGCGGCCCGTAGACGATGTACGAGTGCCCGGTCACCCAGCCGACGTCGGCCGTGCACCAGAAGACGTCGGTCTCCGGCTTGAGGTCGAAGACGGCGTTGTGGGTGTACGACACCTGGGTGAGGTAGCCGCCCGTGGTGTGCAGGATGCCCTTCGGCTTACCGGTGGTGCCGGAGGTGTAGAGGATGAACAGCGGGTGCTCGGCGTCGAACGCCTCGGGGGCGTGCGTCTCGCTCTGCCGCTCCACGATCTCGTGCCACCACACGTCGCGGCCCTCGGTCCACGCGACGTCCTCCTGCCCGGTGCGGCGGACGACGAGGACGCTGCGCACGTTCTCGGTGCCGGGGCGGGTCAGCGCCTCGTCGACGGCGGGCTTGAGGGCGGAGGGCTTGCCGCGCCGGTAGCCGCCGTCGGCGGTGATGACGACGCGGGCGTCGGCGTCGTGGATGCGGGTGGCCAGCGCGTCGGCCGAGAAGCCGCCGAAGACGAGCGAGTGCGGGGCGCCGATACGGGCGCAGGCCAGCATCGCGACGACCGCCTCGGGGATCATCGGCAGGTAGATGGCGACCCGGTCGCCGGTCCCCACGCCCAGCTCGATCAGGGCGTTCGCGGCCTTGGAGACCTCGCGCTGGAGCTCGGCGTAGGTGATCGCACGGGTGTCGCCCGGCTCGCCCTCGAAGTGGATGGCGACGCGGTCGCCGTGGCCGTTCTCGACGTGGCGGTCGACGCAGTTGTACGCCACGTTGAGCTTGCCGTCCGCGAACCACTTGGCGAACGGCGGGTTCGACCAGTCCAGCGTCTCGGTGGGCTCGGTCTCCCAGGTCAGCCGGCGTGCCTGCTCGGCCCAGAAACCCAGCCGGTCAGCCTTGGCCTGCTCGTACGCCTCCGCCGTGACGTTGGCGGCGGCGGCCAGTTCGGCAGGCGGTGCAAAGCGGCGCTCCTCCTTCATGAGGTTGGCCAGGCTTTCTTTGCTCACGACATCTCCCATTCCCAGGGTGCCCGTTGTATCCCAGGGCCTAGCTCATCAGCCTGCGGTACGCCCTGACAAGGGTTGTCGGAAAAATTGGTTTAGACCTGTCATGGCCCTCCGCCCGCGCCCCTGCCCACCCGCCCCCGGCCGAGGGCCGCCCGGTATCCCGCGAACGAGTGAACCAATGAACGGGCGACGGCCGGGGCGGCGGGCCGAAGGTCGGGGGCAGGGGGCAGGGGGCAGGGGGCAAGGGCAGGGGCTGTGGGACTGGGGGTAGGGGTAGGGGGCGGCTGCGGTCATGTCGGCCGGCCCCCGCCATGCCGGCCGGGCGATCAGACCGGGTCGAGGACCTCGGGTCGTACGGCCGCGAAGGTGCCCTCCCGCTCGTCCAGTACGTACGCCTGCGCCTCCGCCACATGGAAGTACATGCCGTGCAGTTGGAGTCGGCCCTCGGCCACCCGGCGGGCGACGCACGCGTGCGCCATCAGATGCTCCAACTGCTGCTTCACGTTGACGAGCGCGAGCCGCTCCACGTCATCGCTCACCGGCCGGTCGGTCAGCGCGACCTCACCGCGCCCCAGCCGCCCGATCCGCTGAAGCCGGGCCAGACTCGGCCGCCCATGCCGCAGCCACCGGTCGAGCGAGGTGGGCTCGACGAGGTCGCGTGGCGCGGCTGTCTCGATCTCCGAGGCCGCTTCGGCCGCCTCGTCCGGTGGGACTGCCTCGCCCGGTGAGGCCGGTCTCGGCTGCGACGCGAGTACGGGCGGCACGGATACGGATACGGATACGGGCGCGGGTACGGGCATAGGCATGGGCACGGGCTGCTGCGCGGCCGGAACCTCCGGTTCAGCGGCGGCGGGCCCCTCAGCGCCCAGGAGCGCCTGCATAGCTCCGCACCCCGAGTGGCCGCACACAGTGATGCTGTCGACCTTCAGCACCTCGACCGCGTACTCCACGGCGGCGGCCACGGAGTCGCAGGACGCGTCGCTGCCGGGCGGCGGCATCAGATTGCCGACATTGCGCACGGTGAACAGGTCGCCCGGCCCGCTGGAAGTGATCATGCTGGTCACCAGGCGGGAATCGGCGCAGGTGAGGAAGAGCTGAGTGGGCCGCTGCCCCTCACGGGCCAGTCGCGCCAGCTCGGGCCGTACGAGCGCGGCCGTATTGCGCTGGAAGGCGCTGACGCCGCCCAGCAGCTGCCGCCCGCCGCCCTGCGCGGGCGGGGCCCCGCCCGGCCGTACGCAGTGATGGTTGTGCCAGGGCGTCCAGGGACGGCAGGCGTGGGCGCTGACCGGCTCCGCGATCGGCTGTCCGGCCCGGCCGCCCAGCCGGACCCAGCCGCCGCGCGCCGTGTGCCCGATGGACCAGGACTGGAGCGCGTCGTACGCGGCGTGGTCCATGAAGGAGCCGCTCAGCTCGATCACCGTGTTCGCGCCCGTCGGCACCTGCGCGAGCGCCCGCGTCAGCCGGGGGACCGCGAGGAACGTCAACTGACCGTCGACCAGCACCCGATGGCGATCGGACTCCTGCGTGACGGTGATGCGGGTGTGGGCCAGCCGCCGCAGCGCGGTGAGGGCCGCCACGGCGATCCCGGCTCCCACGCCCTGCAACACCCCGAAGACGACGACGGCCCCGAGCGTCGTCGCGTACACCGGGAACTCCCGGTGCCGCTGCACGTGTTTGATGTGCGCGAAGCTCACCATCTGCACGCCGACCACCATGACCAGCGCGGCCAGTGCGGCGAGCGGGACGAGCTCCAGGGCCCAGGCCGCCAGCCCCGCGCCCAGCACCACCCAGACGCCGTGCAGCACCGTGGAGTTGCGGGAGACGGCGCCGACCCTGACGTTGGCGGAGCCCCGGATCGCGCCGCCCGCGATCGGCAGCCCGCCGAGCAGCCCCGAGACCACGTTCGCCGCGCCCTGTCCGGCCAGTTCGCGGTTGAGCCCGGAACGGCCCGCTCCGGGCCCGGGCCGTTCGGCCGCGAGCTTCTCGACCGCGACGGCCGACAGCAGCGATTCCATGCTCGCGACGATCGTGACCGTCAGGACGGCCGCGGCCACTCCCAGCAGCGGCCCCGAGGGGAGCGCGGGCAGCGCCTGGAGCTCCCATCCCGGCAGCGAGACGCGGGGCAGCGCCATCCCGGCGCTCGCGGACGTGGCGACGGCGATGGCGGCGAGCGGCGCCGGGACCGTACGGGCCCACCGGCCGACCCGGCCGGGCAGCCGCGGCCAGGCGACGAGCACGGCCACGGTCACCGCGCCGATCAGCACGGTGGCCGACTGCGGGTGCGCCAACTCCCCGGGAAGGTCGGCGAGGTTGCTCAGCGCCGAGCTGTCGGGGCTGTCGCCGAGCACGACGTGGAGCTGGCCGATCGCGATCGTGAAGCCGATTCCCGCGAGCATCGCGTGCATGATCGCCGGGCTGACGGCGAGCGCCGCGCGGGCCACCCTCAGCGCGCCCAGGGCGAGTTGGGTCAGGCCCGCGAGGACGGTGATCGCGCAGGTGGCGCGCCAGCCGTACCGCTGGACCAATTCGGCGGTCACCACGACGAGCCCGGTCGCCGCCCCGCTTACCTGGAGTGGTGCCCCGCCGAGCAGCCCGGCGACGATGCCGCCCACCGCGGCGGCGACGAGCCCGGCGCGGAGCGGCGCGCCGGTCGCGAGCGCGATGCCGAGGGAGAGCGGGACGGCGATCAGAAAGATGGTGATCGAGGCGGACAGGTCGCGGCGCCAGAGGCCCGCTGAGAGCAGGCGGCGGGGCGGCGGGGCCTCGTGGCCGGGCGGGGAGTGGGCCGGTGGGGAGTGGGCGGGTGGGGGCTGGGCCGGTGGGGAGTGGTGCGGCTGAGACGGCTGAGTCTGCATGGTCGTTCCCGTCTTCGTCGGGGCGGCGCGGTCGCGCGTGGGCGCGGCCGTGGGTCACGGCGTGCAGCGGCGGGAGCGGCTGCAAGGCTGGGTGATTCTCAACTCTCGGTAAACAAACCGTAATGGAGAGTAAAGGTCGGCGGAAGCCTCGCAGGTCATTCGGGGGCGCTCTTCCTCCTATCGGGTGAAGTTCCCTGGATCGCAGCTTGTCGTCATCTTTTCCTTTTGTCATATATGTGATTTTTGTTCCCTCTGCTCAACTGAGCGAACAAAGGAAGAGGTGGTCCGATGGCGGCGTCATGGAGAGCCGCAGTGGGGGTGCTCGTCACGACAGCGCTGGCCGCGGGGGCGGCCGGCTGCTCGGGAGACCCGGGTACCAAGGACGACGCGCCACGCAAGGGACCGGCCGCCCCCAAGGCCGCCCCGCGCCCGGCCCGGCTCATCGGCGACGGTTCGACCGCCGACACCGGGTCGCAACCGCTCCAGCCGAAGCCGCAGCGCATGAAGCCCGGGGAGAAGCCGCCGCAGTTCGTCGTCTTCTCGTGGGACGGCGCCGGCCAGGACAAGCAGCGGCTGTTCTCCCACTTCCGCGATGTCGGCAAGAAGTACGACGCGACCATGACGTACTTCCTCAGCGGCGTCTACCTGCTGCCCGGAGCCAAGAAGGAGCTCTACCACCCGCCCAAGCACGCGCCCGGCGCCTCCGACATCGGCTTCAACGACGTCAAGGGAATCAGGGACACCGCCGAACAGCTCGGCGGGGCCTGGCGCGACGGCAACGAGATCGGCACCCACTTCAACGGCCACTTCTGCGGACCCGACCGCGGCGTCGGCACGTGGTCGCCCGAGGAGTGGACGAGCGAGATCCGCCAGGCCGAGTCGTTCGTCAGGAACTGGAAGACCAACTCCGGTCTCAAGGGCGGACAACCGCTGCCGTTCGACTACAGCAAGGCCCTCGTCGGCGGCCGGGCCCCCTGCCTGGAGGGTCAGCGCAACCTCATCCCGGCCGCCAAGTCCCTGGGGTTCCGGTACGACTCCAGCTCCGTCGGCGGCCGCCAGGTCTGGCCCCGCCAGATCGACGGGGTCTGGGACTTCCCCCTCCAGGAAATCCCGGTGCCCGGACGCGCCTTCGAGACCCTCTCGATGGACTACAACTTCCTCGCCAACCAGTCCGGCACGACCCACGGAGACCCGGCCCACCACGCGGCCTGGGGCAAGCAGATGCGGGACGGGCTGCTCAAGGGCTTCGACCGCGCCTACAACGGCAACCGGGCGCCGATGTTCATCGGCGACCACTTCGAGTCCTGGAACGGCGGCGTGTACATGAAGGCCGTCGAAGACACGATCAAGACGGTCTGTCCCAAGGCCGGCGTGCACTGCGTCTCGTTCAAGCAGCTCGCCGACTGGCTGGACGTACAGGATCCGAAGACGCTCGCCCACCTGCGCAAGCTGGATGTGGGAGAGCGTCCGAAGAGCGGCTGGGAGCGGTTCCCCGACTCCCGGCCGCAACGTCCGGTCAAGCAGGCTGCGGAGTAGCCGAACGCTCCTCGCCGAGCACGAAGGAGGGGTCGACCTGCGCTGCCAGGTCGGCCCCTGTCCGCTCGTTCCCCCAGCTCTCGGCGTTCTTCAGGTGGAAGTGCACCATCTGGCGCGTGTACCGCTCCCAGTCGCGCCCCTCGTACGCCCCGTCGGCGGCGTCCTTCAGAGCTTGCAGCGCGAGCCGGTTGGGCTCCTCCAGGGACGCGAACCGGGGCGGGCGGCCCTTCTCCATGGCGCGCACCCAGTCGGAGTGCCCGACCGTGACGAGCAGGTCCTCCCCGACCTCCTCCCGCAGGAACGCGAGGTCGTCCGGGCCCTGCACCTTGTTGCCGACGACCTTCAGGCGGACGCCGAAGTCCCGCGCGTACTCCCGGTACTGGCGGTAGACCGAGACGCCCTTGCGGGTGGGCTCGGCGACCAGGAACGTCATGTCGAAGCGGGTGAACATCCCGGAGGCGAAGGAGTCGCTGCCCGCCGTCATGTCGACGACGACGAACTCCTCGCGGCCGTCGACGAGATGGTTCAGACACAGCTCCACCGCCCCGACCTTGGAGTGGTAGCAGGCCACCCCCAGATCGGACTCGGTGAACGGGCCGGTGGCCATCAGCTGGATCTCGGCCTCGTCGTCCAGCCGGACGGTCCTGGCGCACGCGGCGTATACGGGGTTGTCCTCGCCGACGCGCAGCAGCCGCGAGCCGCCGCCCGGCGGGGTGGTCTTGATCATGGTGGCGGCCGAGGCGATGCGCGGGTTCGTGCCGCGCAGGTAGTCCTTGATCAGCGGCAGCTGGGCGCCCATCGCGGGCAGCGCGGCGGCCTCCGCCTCGTCCAGCCCCAGCGCGGCCCCCAGATGCTGATTGATATCGGCGTCCACGGCCATGACGGGCGTACGGCCGGCGGCGAGGTGGCGGATGAACAGCGAGGACAGCGTGGTCTTGCCGCTGCCGCCCTTGCCTACGAAAGCGATCTTCATGTTCACTAACAGTAGATGGACGATCGCGGAAAGTGAGAGCGCCGAGTGAAGAAGACCACTCGTTCGGGGGGTGTGAGCGCGGAGTGCGTAGGGTCGTACCCATGAGTACGACAGTCGATCCGCTCGCCGCCCTCGGCTCCCTGACAGGCGTGGCCGAGGCCGTGGACACCGTCCGCAAGGCCGTCGACCGCGTCTACGGGCACCGCGTGATGCGCCGCCGCAGCAACGAGGTCACCTCGGAGGCGGCGCTCCGCGGGGCGCGCGGCTCCGCGGCGCTCTCCGGCGCCGACTGGGCGCTCGAAGAGGTGCGCCGCCGCACGGACTTCGGCAGCGGCGGCGAGCCGCGCACGGTGGGCGCGGCGCTGCGGCTGACGGCCGAGGCCGGCACGCTGCTGAGCGTCTGGCGCCAGTCCCCGCTGCGGGTCCTCGCCCGGCTGCACCTGGTGGCGGCGGGCGGTGCGCAGCCGGACGACACGGTGGGGCGGCCCCGGCTCGCCGGCGAACCGGTCGACGAGCCCCTGATCGAGCAGGAGCTTCCCGACGCCGACGAAGTGGCGGGCCGGCTCGACGGGCTCGCCGAGCTGCTGATCGCCGGGAGCGAGGCCCCGGCGCTGGTGACGGCGGCCGTGGTCCACGGCGAACTGCTGGCGCTGCGCCCCTTCGGCTCGTGCAACGGCCTCGTGGCCCGGGCGGCCGAGCGGATCGTGCTCGTCGGCAGCGGCCTGGACCCCAAGTCGATCTGCCCGGCCGAGGTGGGCCACGCGGAGCTGGGGCGCGCGGCGTACGCGGCGGCGCTCGACGGCTATGTGTCCGGCACTCCGGCGGGCATGGCGGCGTGGATCGCGCACTGCGGCCGGGCCGTGGAGCTGGGGGTGCGGGAGAGCACGGCCGTCTGCGAGGCGCTGCAACGCGGGGCGGCCTGAACGGTCCACGCGGTCCGAACTGGAGGCGTCACACACAAGGTTGCGGCGGTACCCATAAAGCTCTGGTACCGCCGCTGGCACGTCCGCCGGGTTACCAGTGCGTGCTCGATATTTGCCCATCAGGTCGGGGAACTTCGCCCGTTACCTGGTGCGGCTGGCCCGTAATCGACGGGTCGGCGTCGCGTGGGTGCCCGGAATTCGTGCTCGGTCCGTGGGGCCTTGGTGCGTTGAGGGCTTCCTCTCGGATGTCCCTGGTCTCGCGGGCCGTAAGTCCTTTCTACTCCTCTCGTACGGCAAGTGGAACCCCTCGCCGCAGATATCTGCAATTGGATTCAAATGCTATGGATACGGGCACTCGGCGCGCGGCGGCGGCTGGCATACCAGACCAGCCCCGCGGTGGCGGCGGCAGCGCCCACCGCGACCGCCGTGGCGAGCGCCGGGCGCGAGGGCACGGACAGCGCGGGCACCCGCTTCTTGAGCTGGACCGGACGGGTGAACGACAGGACCGGCCAGTCGCGGGCCAGCGCTTCGCGGCGCAGCGCCCGGTCCGGGTTGACGGCGTGTGGATGGCCCACTGATTCGAGCATCGGCACGTCGGTCGCCGAGTCGCTGTAGGCATAGCAGCGCGCGAGGTCGTACCCCTCGGTCTCGGCGAGCTCCCTGATGGCCTCGGCCTTGGTCGGGCCGTAGGCGTAGTAGGCGATCTCGCCGGTGAACACGCCGTCCGCCACGACCATCCGGGTGGCCACCACCCGGTCCGCGCCGAGCAGTTCGCCGATCGGCTCGACGACCTCCGCGCCGGAGGTGCTGACGATCACGACATCGCGCCCGGCGGCGTGGTGCGACTCGATGAGGGAGGCGGCCTCGTCGTAAATGATGGGGTCGATGAGTTCATGCAGTGTCTCGGCGACGATTTCCCGGACCTGCTGTACGTTCCAGCCCCGGCAGAGCGCGGAGAGGTACTCGCGCATCCGCTCCATCTGGTCGTGATCGGCTCCGCCGGCCAAGAAGACGAACTGCGCATAGGCGGTTCGCAGCACGGCACGCCTGTTGATCAAGCCACCTTGGTAGAAGGACTTGCTGAAGGTGAGAGTGCTTGACTTCGCAATGACCGTCTTGTCCAGATCAAAGAAGGCGGCTGTCCGGGGAAGCGAGTGGTTTTCCACGAGGCCGAGCATAGAGGCCCTCCATTCGGCGTAAGCTGTGGCGTGTGGGTTTGCCTGAGAAGGGTCTCGGGTACACCATGGAAGTCACGGATCGTTCGCGACCGTGTCTAACCCGGTCCGACTCCTCCCCCCCCGAGTCGGCCGTGGGGACGACCCCCGCTCTCCCCCCCGGCGGGGGTCGTCGCATGTCCGGACGTGTTTTTGCCGTCCGCGCCAGATCATTCAGCTCCCTCCCGCGAGGCTCCGAGCCTGCCGGTCCTGTGCCGCTTCTCAGTCATACCCGTCACGGAACGTAATCACCATGCTGCACTCCGGAAGTCACTGGTATAGGTGACTGGGATATTCACAACGGCCGAGTTGTCCACAGTTTTGGAGCAAGATCCACACAATTTCCCACTTCGCTGCACGGTGATTCCTCGCGGCGTTCCGCGGAGTTCGCGGATGCGAGAGCGCGTAGTGAGAGGGGGAGGACCGTGGCCGGAACCAACGCGTCCGATCAATGGGCGGGAAGCGGTGCGGGAGCGGGTGCACCGCTGATCATCACCGAGGACGAGAAGCTCCTCGACGATCTGCTGCGCCTGTGCGCGGCGGCCGGCGCCGTGCCGGAGGTGGCGCACGGGACGCCCGCGCGAAGGGGGAGCTGGGACGACGCGCCGCTGGTCCTCGTCGGGGACGACTGCGCGCCGAGGCTGGGCGGGGCCGCGCGCCGTGAGGGCGTCGTCCTCGTCGGACGGGACCTCGATGACCCCGATGTATGGCGCAGGGCCGTGGTCATCGGCGCCCGCAATGTGGTGATGCTGCCCGACGGCGAGAGCTGGCTCGTGGACCGCATCGCCGACGTCGTGGAAGGCGTGGGCCGCCAGGCGCTCACGGTCGGGGTCATCGGAGGCCGGGGCGGAGCGGGCGCGAGCACCCTCGCCTGCGCCCTGGCCCTGACCGCCGCCCGCGAGGGGCATCGCTCGATGCTCATCGACGCCGATCCGCTGGGCGGCGGGCTGGACGTCCTGCTCGGCGGCGAGCGGACCGAGGGTCTGCGCTGGCCCGCCTTCGCCCGCTCCCGCGGCAGGGTGGGCGGCGGCGCGCTGGAGGAGTCGCTGCCCGAACTGCACTCCCTGCGCGTGCTCAGCTGGGACCGCGGCGACGCCACGGTCGTACGCCCCGAGGCGATGTGCGCCGTGCTGGCCGCCGCGCGGCGGCGCGGCGGGACCGTGGTCGTGGACCTGCCGCGGCGCGGCGACGACGCGACCATGGAAG
>NZ_JBHVHQ010000157.1:0-12954 GCF_042800135.1 Streptomyces sp. NPDC057654
ACCCGGAGGACCTGCGGCCGCGCCTGGCCCAGGACCTGGTTGTGGCCGCGTTCCACTCCGCTATCGAGCGGTGGGCGCGGCAGCCCGGCTCGAAGACCCTCGCCGGCCTGCGATCCGGGCTGGAGGCCGCGCTGGACGCGGCGTCAGAGGCCACCACCTGCACGGGTGCGACCGTGTCGGGCGGCGGGCAGGCGTGAACGGGCCGGCTGAAGGCCGAAAACGGCGGCGTGGTCAGGGCCGGGGCAGGCGGGCGGCGATGCCGTCCAGGACGTACGTGAGGCCGGTGTCGAAGACGGTGTCGGCGTCGCGCGGGGCGGCCTCCACGACGGCCTCGGAGAGGGTCGGGTAGCGGCCGGTCGCGAGCATGCGGCCGATGTAGGGACCGGCGGCGATCTGCCACTGCTGCTCGTCCAGGCCGGTGGAGCGTTCGGCCCGCAGCTCGGCGACCTCCTTCCGGACCGCACCGACCAGGTAGGCGTCCACCGCCTCGACGGCGGCCAGGACCGTGTCGATGCCCTCGAAGCCGGGGGCGCGGCGCAGCGCGGCCAGCGACGATTCGAAGTTGGCCAGCGCGTTCGGGCCGAGGTGCGGACGGCCGCCGAGCAGATCGGCGAACCACTCGTGCCTGAGCGCCGCCGCCCTGGTGCGGCGCGCGTGTGACCGCAGGTCGCGGCGCCAGTCGCCGCCGGACGGCTCGGGCGCGTCGATCTCGCCGTAGACCTCGTCGACCATGAGGTCGAGCAGTTCCTCCTTGGCGGAGAGGTAGCGGTACAGCCGCATCGGCCCCGCGTCGAGCACGGCGGCGACCTTGCGCAGCGACACCGCGTCCAGCCCGTCCGCGTCGGCGAGCGCGATGGCCGCCCGTACGATCCGGTCCCTGCTCAGCGGGGACGGCGTCGGGCGGCTCGGGGGCTCGGGGCGTTCCCATACGAGCGTGGGGGTGTCGGCCGGGGACTCGGCCCCGTCGAGATCGGAGCCGGCATCGGAGCCGTCGCCGTGGGGCTCGGGGTGCCGTCGTGTCGCCATCACGTCTCGTCCTCCACCTGGCTCCGGTCGTTCGGTCGGTCATTCATTCATGCTCTTCCGCTTTCCCAGCAACGATACAGCGCACCGTTCGATACGGTGTATCGGAAGAAGTCGCCATATCGAGGCATGTCATTGACACCAGGGGGCGGATTGCCGTGAATATCGCCGTAGCCATCATCGGAGCCGGGCCGGGGGGCCTGACCCTCGCCCGTACGCTGCGCGTCCACGGCATCGACGCCGTCGTCTACGAGCGCGAGGCGTCCCCTACCGCCCGCGCCCAGGGCGGCATGCTCGACCTGCACCGCGAGAGCGGGCAGCGGGCCCTGCGGGAGGCCGGTCTGGAGGCGGAATTCCTCGCCGTCGCCCGCGCGGAGGGCCAGGACATGCGCCTGCTGGAGCCCGACGGCACCCTGCTCCTTCAGGAGGACACGCCCGACGACGCTCCGCTGGAGCGCCCCGAGGTCGACCGCGCCGACCTGCGGAACCTCCTGCTCGACTCGCTCCCCGAGCAGGCTGTCGCATGGGGGCGCGAGTTCCGGTCCGCGACTGCCCGGCCCGGCGGCGGGTACCGCATCCAGTTCGCCGACGGCTCCACCGCCGAGTGCGACCTGCTCGTCGGCGCGGACGGCGCGTACTCGCGGGTCCGGCCGCTGCTGACCGATGCCCGGCCCGTTCATATCGGGCGCAACACCGTCGAGGGCGTCATATCCGATCTCGATCGCACCCACCCCGAGCTGGCCGCCGCGCTCGGGCGCGGCAACTACTGGGTCCTCGGCCCCGACCAGTCGCTCGCGGCCCAGCGCAACGGCGACGGGCGGGTCCGCGTCTACCTCAGCTTCCATACACCCGAGGGCTGGCTCACCGACGGCGGCGGCCCGTTCGCCGACCCCGATCCCGACCGGGTCCGCGCGGCCCTCCTGCGGCTCTTCGCCGACTGGGCCCCGCAGTGCGCGACCCTGATCCGGGCCTGTGAGGGCCCCTTCGTGCCGCGCCCGATCGCCACGCTGCCAGTCGGCCTGACCTGGGACGCCGTCCCCGAGGTCACGCTGCTCGGCGATGCCGCCCATCTGATGGCGCCCGCCGGGCTGGGCGCCAATATGGCCATGCTCGACGCCGCCGAACTCGCGCTGCGGCTCGCCGCCGCAGGCCCCGGCGGCAGTGGCAAGGGCGGCAAGGGCGGCAATGGTGACGGCGGCGTGGCGGCTGCCGTCCGCGCCTACGAGGAGGAGATGTTCGTGCGCGGGGCGGAGGCCGCGGGGGAGGCCCAGAGGATGACGGAGCTCCTGATGTCCCCCGAGGGCGCGCGGGGGCTGCTCAAGTTCTTCCAGCCCGAGCGCTAAAGGGGCCCCAGGACGCCCCCAGGGCGCTCCCAGGACGACAAGGGCGGCTGCATAGGAGAAGTCTTTACGCCGCCGGACTGCCCTCCGCCCAGCTGTAGCGGTGCTCCGGGCGGCCCGTTTCGCCGTATCGCAGGGTGAGGTGGAGCCGCCCCGAACCCTCCAGCTGCTTGAGGTAGCGCTGCGCCGTCGAGCGGCTCAGCCCCGAGCGCTCGGCGACCTCGTGCGCGGACAGGGGGAGCGAGGCGTCCGACAGGACCCGGCGGATCAGTTCGGCGGTCGGGGCGGAGTGCCCCTTGGGCAAGGGCGTGGTGGTGCTGGCGGTGCGCAGGGTGCCGAAGATGCGGTCGACCTGGTCCTGACCGGCTTCGTAGCCCGCCTCCTGCGCGCCGTCGAGAGTACGGCGCAGCTGCGCGTACGCGTCGAGCTTGACGCGCAGTCCGGCGAAGGTGAACGGCTTGACGATGTACTGGAGCGCCCCGAATCGCATGGCCGTCTGTACGGTGGCGACGTCGCGGGCCGCCGTCACCATGATCACGTCGGCGAGGTGGCCGGACTGCCGGATGCGGCGGACCAGCGACAGGCCCGTCTCGTCCGGCAGATAGTGGTCGAGCAGCACCAAGTCGACGCCGCCGCGCTCCAGCAGCGCCAGCGCCTGGGCCGCGTTGTGCGCCGTGCCCAGGACATGGAAGCCGGGCACCTTGGCCACGTACGCGGCGTTGATCCGGGCGACGCGGAAGTCGTCGTCCACGACCAGGACCTCGATCATCGCTTCACTCCTTCGAGTCGGAGTTCGAGTTCATGCCCGAGTTCATGCCCGAGTTCATGCCCGGGGTCGGGACCGGGCCCTGCGCCGGGGCCGGCACCAGGGCCGAGTTCGCGCGTGCGCAGCGCCTCCGGCAGCTCCACCGTGAACACCGCGCCGCCGCCCTCGCGCCGCGCCACCTCCGCTGTACCCCCGTACCGCTCGGCGAGCCGCCGCACCAGCGCGAGGCCGAGGCCCCGACGGCGGT
This sequence comes from Streptomyces sp. NPDC057654, assembly GCF_042800135.1. NCBI lineage: Bacteria > Bacillati > Actinomycetota > Actinomycetes > Kitasatosporales > Streptomycetaceae > Streptomyces > Streptomyces sp. NPDC057654. The sequence goes on from NZ_JBHVHQ010000157.1 coordinate 3,377, forward strand.
GCGGGGGCGGCTCCTTGGTGGACCAGCCGTCGGTGAAGACCAGGTCCCGCGCCGCCGCCGGGACGCCGGGACCGTTGTCCGAGACGCGCAGCCACAGCGTCGTGCCCTCGGCCCGCAGCTCCACTTCCACGAAGGGCGCCTCGCCCGCTTCCCGCCGTACGCGCGCCCCCGCCGCGTCCAGCGCGTTGTCGACCAGGTTCCCGAGGACCGTCACCAGGTCGCGCGGGTCCACGACCCGGTCCGGCAGATCGGTGGCCGGCGAGATCCGCAGCGCCGCGCCGCGCTCCGCCGCGATCGCGCTCTTGCCCACCAGCAACGCGCTGACCAGCGGTTCGTGTACGCGCTCGGTCACCTGCTCGGCGGTCGCGCGGTGTGCGCCGGCCACCTCGGCGACGAACTCCGCGGCCTCCTCGTACAGCTCCAGCTCCAGCAGCCCCACGAGGGTGTGCAGCCGGTTGGCGTGCTCGTGGTCCTGGGCCCGCAGCGCCTCGGTGAGGCCGCGGGTGCCGTCCAGTTCCCGCCCCAGCTCCTCCAGTTCGGTGCGGTCGCGCAGCGTCGCGACCGTACCCCCGTCGGCCGTGTCCATCCGGTTGGCGACCAGGACCCGGCCGCCGCAGACCGTGAGCAGGTCCGTACCGGCCACCCGGCCCGCCAGGACGTCCGTCGTACGGCCCGGCGGCAGCACCTCGTCGAGCGGGCGGCCGGTGACGCGGGCCCCCGCCGCCAGGCCGAGCAGCCGCTGCGCCTCGTCGTTGACGAGCCGCACCCGGCCGCGCCGGTCGAGCGCGACGACGCCCTCGCGGATGCCGTGCAGCATCGCCTCCCGCTCGTCGAGGAGCGCGGAGATCTCTGACAGTTCGATGCCGTGGGTACGCCGCCGCAGCCGCCGGGAGGCGACGAGGGCGGCCAGCGCCCCTACGCCCAGGGCCGCGCCCGCGTATTCGAGGATGCCGGGGACGGCGTGCAGGAGCAGGGCGCGCACGCTGTCGTAGGCGATGCCGACCGAGACCGCGCCGACGACAGCGCCCGCGGAGTCGCGCAGCGGGACCTTGCCGCGGGCGGAACGGCCGAGCGTGCCGCGGTCGATGCCGGTCCACTCGTGTCCGGCCAGCGCCTCGCCCGGGTCCGTGGAGACCCGCCGGCCGACCTCGGCGGGGGTGGTGTGCGAGTAACGGATGCCGTGCACATCGACGATCACCACATAGCTGGCGCCGGTCGCGCGCCGGACGCGCTCGGCCGCGGCCTGCACCGGGCCGTCGACGGAGGGCCGGGCGGCCAGCACGTCGTGGGCGATGTCCGGCCGGGCGGCGGTGGTCTGGGCGATGGCCAGGGCGCGGCGCGCCGCCTGGGTGTCGAGCTGGTCGCTGAGCGGGGCGAGGAAGAGGCCGGCCGCGAGGACGGTGACGCCGGTGGTGATCAGCAGCTGTACGAGCAGGACTTGGGCGAAGACGCGGCGGGGCCACCGGATGTGCATGCGCGCCCCTTCCCTGCTGTCGCCGCCCCGGGCCGGGGCCCGTTTTCCAGCGCGCACGGTACGTACATACACGTACAGCGGCACCCGCTGCCGCGGCCCGCCTCAAGCGCCGAAGAAGGTCCCGTGTCGCATGTGCTGTTGTAGCGCGAGCAAAACGAGCAGAACAGGGTTTGCGCGCTCAAGCCGCACAGTGCTCACAAGACTCCCGCCGCGCCGCGGGCCGCGCCTAGCCTCCAGCCCCAGTCGCCCCGCACGGGACCGCGGGGCAGGGAGGTGGGCGATGACCCAGAACAGCGACCCCGGCCCCGGCGCCGCCCCGGCCATCGAACTGCGCGGCGCGAGCAAGGTGTTCCGTACGCCCTCGGGCGCCGGGCACACGGCCGTACGGGATCTCGGCCTGACCGTGCGGCAGGGCGAGTTCGTGGCCGTGGTGGGCCCGACGGGCTGCGGCAAGTCGACCACGCTGACGCTGGTGAGCGGGTTGGAGGAGCCGACCGAGGGCGAGGTGCTGGTCGGCGGCGAGCCCGTGACCGGCATCCGGCCGGAGGTCGGTTTCGTCTTCCAGCAGGACGCCGTCTTCCCATGGCGCACGGTGCTCTCCAACGTCATGGCGGGGCCGCGCTTCCGCGGCGTGCCCAAGGCGGCGGCCAAGGAGCGGGCCCGCGACTGGCTGGCGCGGGTGGGCCTCACCGCCTTCGAGGACCGCTATCCGCACCAGCTCTCGGGCGGTCAGCGCAAGCGCGTGTCGCTCGCCCAGACGTTTGTGGGGGAGCCGCGGATTCTCCTCATGGATGAGCCGTTCTCGGCGCTCGATGTGCAGACGCGGGCGCTGATGTCGGACGAACTGCTGGAGCTGTGGGGCGGCGCGTCGGCCCCGGACACCGCCGCCTCGGTCGTCTTCGTCACGCACGACCTGGAGGAGGCGATCGCGCTGGCCGACCGGGTGGTGGTGATGACCGCGGGCCCCGCCACGGTCAAGGAGACCTTCGCGGTCGATCTGCCGCGCCCGCGCCGGGTGGAGTCGGTGCGGCTGGAGCCGCGGTTCATCGAGATCTACCGGGAGATCTGGTCGTCGCTCGGCGAAGAGGTCCGCATTACACGGGAGAGGGGGGCCGGCCATGCCGCGTGAACCGCTGGATTCGGTTGTCGCGCCCGCCGCCGCGTCGGAGGAGAGCCGCAGAGGCGATACGGGCGTCACCGGCGGCGGGAGCGCTACGGGCCGTACGGAGGCCAGGGCGCGCGCCGCCCGTAGCCGTCGGCTGCTCGTCCACACGACGCGCGTGCTGCTGCTGGTCGCCGTGATCGCCGCCTGGGAGCTCATGGCCCGCAACGACGTCGTCGACGCCTTCAACTTCTCGATGCCGTCCAGGATCTGGGACCAGATCGTCCAGTGGGTGACGCACGGCACCGCGCAGGGCTCGCTGGGGGAGCAGATCTGGTACACGCTCTACGAGGCGCTGCTCGGCTGGCTCATCGGCGTACTCGGGGGCGTACTGCTGGGGATCGCGCTCGGCCGGATCTCGTTCCTCGCCGATGTGCTCGGCCCGTACATCAAGGTGCTCAACGCGCTGCCGCGGATCGTGCTCGCGCCGATCTTCCTCATCTGGTTCGGCCTCGGCCCGGCCTCCAAGGTCGCCTCGGCCGTGGTGCTGGTCTTCTTCCCCGTCTTCTTCAACGCGTTCCAGGGCGCGCGCGAGGTGGACCGCAATCTGGTCGCCAACGCCCGCATCCTGGGCGCGAGCAACCGCAGGGTGACGCTCCAGGTGGTCGTACCCTCCGCGACCTCATGGATCTTCACGAGCCTGCATGTGAGCTTCGGCTTCGCGCTGATCGGCGCGATCGTCGGCGAGTACATCGGCGCCACGAAGGGGATCGGGCTGCTGGTCTCCGCCTCCCAGGGGACGTTCAACGCGGCCGGGGTCTATGCGGCGATGGTGATCCTGGCCGTGGTCGCGCTGCTGGCCGAGGGCCTGCTGACCTTCGCGGAGAAGCGGCTGTTCCGGTGGAAGCCGGGCGGTTCCGGCGGCGACCGCTGACCGCTGGCCGGCCGCCGCCTTTCGCTTCACGACCATTCCCGGCGCACGATCTCACCCCCAAGGACACCATGATGCGTACTCTCAGCAGGATTTCCGCGGCCGCCGTCGCGGGCGTGCTGTGCCTCTCCCTCGCCGCGTGCGCCAACGACGCGCAGGCGGGCGGCGGTTCGGGCGGCGGCTCCGGCGGCTCCGGCGACTCAGGTGGTTCAGGCACTGGCTCGGGCGGCGCCCATGTCAAGATCATGGTCGGCGGCCTGGACAAGATCATCTATCTGCCGGCCATGCTCACCCAGAAGCTCGGCTACTTCAAGGCGGAGGGCGTGGACGTCCAACTGCTCACCGAGCCCGCCGGCGTACAGGCCACCACCTCGCTGGTCGCCGGGGACGTCCAGGGTGTCGTCGGCTTCTACGACCACACGCTCGACCTTCAGGTGAAGGGCAAGCACGTGGAGTCGGTGGTCCAGTTCGCGCGGACGCCCGGCGAGGTGGAGGTGGTCTCCAAGAAGTCCGCGTCCCGGCTCGGCTCCCCGAAGGACTTCAAGGGCAAGAAGCTCGGGGTGACCGGCCTCGGCTCGTCCACCGACTTCCTCACCAAGTACCTGGCCGTCAGGAACGGCGTCGACGTCAGCGAGTTCACCCCGGTCGCCGTCGGGGCGGGCCAGACCTTCATCTCCGCGCTCCAGCAGGGCTCCATCGACGGCGGCATGACCACCGACCCGACCGTCGCGCAGGTCGTGGCCAAGGACGCCGGCAAGGTGCTCGTCGACATGCGCACCCCCGAGGGCTCCAAGGCCGCGCTCGGCGGCCTCTACCCCGCCGCGAGCCTCTATATGAACACCGACTGGGTGCGGGGCAACAAGGCGACCGTGCAGAAGCTCGCCAACGCCTTCGTCAAGACGCTGAAGTGGATGCGGGCGCACACGCCCGAGGAGATCGCGGCCAAGATGCCCGCCGACTACGCGCAGGGCGGCAAGGAGCTCTACGTACAGGCCATCAAGAGCACCCTGCCGATGTTCACCGAGGACGGGGTGATGCCGGCCGACGGCCCGAAGACCGTGCACGAGGTGCTCAAGGCGTTCAACCCGACGCTGAAGAACGCCACCGTGGATCTGGAGAAGACCTACACCACGGAGTTCGTCAAGAAGGCGGGCTGAGGAGCCGGGCTTCGGGGCTCCTCGTGTTCCGTGGTGGTCTCGTGCTGATCGGCGACCTCGAACACGCCCGTCACGTCCATCCGGGCCGGGGAGCCGAGCGCCCTGCCGCAGCTCTCGGGCCGGGGCGGCTCCGCGGCGCCGCGCTCGACCGCCACCCACCACTGACGGCCGTCCCGGTGGCCGACCGTCACGGTCCACGAGGGCGCCGCGCCCTCGGTCCGTACGACCGTGAACGCGTCGGCGCCGTCCTCGCCGGTCAGCTCCCGGACCGCCAGCTCGGCGGCCTGCGCCGGGCGCTCCCACGCGGACCGGCCGCGGCAGCCGTCGGCGACCATCCGGCCCTCGCGCACCGCCTCGACGGCCTCCTGCACGGCGGCCGCGGTGGCCCGCCCGTACGCGTATCCGTACGGCAGCACGACCAGCGTCGGCGAGAAGCGGTGGCCGCCGATGTGGGTGATCTCCCAGACGGAGGCGGTCTCCGAGGCGGCGAGCTCGGCGGCGAGCGGGCGGCCCAGCAGGGCGCAGCAGCGGTCCCGCTTGCCGTTGGTGCAGACGAGCACGAGCGGTTCGCCGAGGTACGTGCGCCAGTCGTACGGGCCGCGCAGCCCGCGCTCGTCGCCCGCCCCGAGCGCCGCGAAGTCCAGCTCCGCCAGGTGCGCGGGGTCGGTGATCTCGGCCGTACGGACCCAGGAGCGGCCCGGCAGGGTGTGGGCGACGAAGACGCGCCGGGCGGCCGGTTCGCGGCAGTCCGCGGTACGGGCGGGGCGGCGGATCAGCGCGACGCGCACCCCATGGGGCTCGGCGGCCTTCTCCAGCGCGCGCCCGAGGGCCGGTTCGAGGCGGCTGGCGGTGAGGGCCTCGGCGCCCCAGGGGCCGGGCTGTTCGATCAGCAGCCAGGTCCGGGCGGTGGCGGCGGTGCCGGCCAGCGGCTCGGACAGGTCACGGGAAGCGGTCGCGCACGTGCTCACATAGGTAAGCCTAACCTGAGTCGCCGGGCGGGGCTTACCACTTGGGGAAGCTCGGCCGCGCGGCCCTCGGTGAAGGCCGCGCCCCCTACGGCAGCGGCTGCGGTGGCCGCGGGCCGCGGTAGTGGCCGCTGGGGCGCATGCGCATGGGGCGTTCCTCGTACTCCTCCAAGGCGTGCGCGATCCAGCCCGCCGTGCGGGCGACGGCGAAGACCGTCTCGCCCGCCTCCACCGGCATCCCCGACGCGACCGACAGCACGCTCAGCGTGAGGTCGACATTGGCGTGCAGCGAGGCGTGCCGGGCGGTGGCCGCCACCACGTCCTGGGCGGCGGCCAGCGCGTCGGCGGCCATCGGCACGTCCGCCAGCATGGCGAACAACGCTCGCGCGCGCGGGTCCTCGCCGGGGTAGAGGCGGTGGCCGAGCCCCGGCACCCGGCGGCCCGCCCGCAGATAGTCGGAGACGACCGCCCCCGCGCTGCCGCGCTCCAGCACCTCCGCCAGCATCCGGTGCGCGAGCCCGCTGGCCGCGCCGTGCAAGGGGCCGTCGAGTGCGCCGAAACCCGCGGAGACGACGGCGTACGGGTGCGCCCGCGCGGAGGCGGCGACGCGGACGGCGAGCGTGGAGGCGGCGAGATCGTGGTCGATGAGCAGTACGAGCGCGGCTTCGAGGGCTCGTAGCGAGGGCTCGTCGGCGGGCCGCGCGGTCAGCCGGAGCCACAGCCGCTCCGCGAGCCGGCCGGTCTCCTCGCCCGCTGCGTCCTCGGCAGGCGGCCAGCCGCACTGTCCAGGCGCGACCGGCCCGTTGCCCGCGCCTATGCCCTCGGCCGCTGTTCGTCCGGCGGGCCGGCCGTTCTCCCTGGCCGACGCCGACCCGATGCCCGCGCCCTCCGCCCGCCCGGCCGGCGGCAACGCGTCGACCAGCGTCGGGATCAGCCCCCGCGCGGCGCCCAGCACCGCCTCCGGGGAGAGGTCGAAGCGCAGCGGATCGGCGGCCGCGGCGGCGATGGTCGCCACGCGCAGCCGGTCCATCGGGCCGCTGTGCGCGGGCAGCGCCGCCACCGTGCGGCGCGCCGCCGCCAGCGCTTCGGCGGGGGCCGTGAACCGGGTGCCGGGCCGCAGTCGCCCGGTCCAGAGCCAGTCGGCGACCTCCTCGTAGCCGTACCGCCCGGCGAGTTCCGTGGCGTCCACGCCGCGGAAGTAGTAGCGGTCGGCGTCGATGAGCGTGATGCCCGTACGGACCGCCGGATCGCCCCCGGCCGCCGTCTCGCGCCGGCCGCCGCGCCGTACGAGCGCGTCGACCTCCTTGGCGTCGAAGGTGGAGCCGCGCCCGCCGGGGCTGCGGTGGCTCGTCAGCTGGCCCCGGCTCACGTACGCGTAGACCGTCTCGGGCTTCACGCCGAGCCGTTCGGCCGCCTCCCGGGTGGTCAGCCGCTCGCGCTCATGACTCGCCGCCCCACCAGCCCCATCCGCCTCTTGATCCACCATGCGTCACACCGTATCGATAGTGATTCATCATAGACTCGACATTGATTCAATCAATATTGACAGCGAATGAGTCAAGCATAGACAGTCAAATCAATGAGCGAAACAGACCAAGGGAGACCGACCATGCCGACCACCGCGGCGAACGCGCCGATCGACGTACCCCGCGGACTCGCGGGCGTCGTCGTCACCGAGACGGCGCTGGGCGACGTCCGGGGGCGCGAGGGCTTCTACCACTACCGCCAGTACTCGGCCGTCGAACTCGCCGAGAACCGCGGCTTCGAGGACGTCTGGCACCTGATGTGCCACGGCTCCCTCCCCGACGCCGGGCAGCGCGCGGCCTTCGCCGCCGAGACCGCCGCCCTGCGCCACCTGCCCGCCGACGTCCGCGACGCGCTGCCCGCCATCGCCCGGTCCTGCGCGCTCACCGGCCCGCTCGCGGGGCTGCGCACCGCGCTCTCCCTGCTCGGCGCCTCCTCGGGCGGCCGCCCGCTGTACGACATCGACGCCGACCGCCGCCGGGCCGACGCCCTCGCAGCGTGCGCGGCCGTGCCCACCCTGCTCACCGCGCTGCACCGGCTGGGCCAGGGGCTCGCGCCCGTCGAGCCGCGCGACGACCTGTCGTACGCGGCCAACTACCTGTACATGATGACCGGTTCGGAGCCGGAGCCGGAGCGGGTGCGGGCCATCGAGCAGTACCTCGTCTCCACCGTGGACCACGGCTTCAACGCCTCCACCTTCACCGCCCGCGTCATCGCCTCTACCGGCGCCGACCTCGCCGCCTGCCTCGTCGGAGCCGTCGGAGCGCTCTCCGGCCCGCTGCACGGCGGCGCGCCCAGCCGCGCCCTGGACACCCTCGACGCCATCGGCACCCGGGACCGCGTCGACCCCTGGATCCGCGAACGCGTCCTGGCGGGGGAGCGGATCATGGGCTTCGGGCACCCCGTCTACCGCACCGAGGACCCGCGCTCCCGCATGCTGCGCGGTATCGCGGAGCGGTTCGGCGGCCCCCTGGTCGAGTTCGCCGTGCACGTCGAGCGGCGCGTCCTGGAGATTCTCGCGGAGCTCAAGCCGGGCCGTGAGCTGCACACCAACGTGGAGTTCTACGCGGGCGTCGTCATGGAGCTGTGCGGCGTGCCGCGCGCGATGTTCACCCCGACGTTCGCGGCCGCCCGGGTCGTCGGCTGGAGCGCCAATATCCTGGAGCAGGCGGAGGACTCGAAGATCATCCGCCCGGCGGCCCGCTACGTCGGCCCGCCGCCGCCCCAGCCGTTGCCCGCCGTGCGCTGACGACGGCTGACGACGATGGAGACGCCCCCTTGGCCAAGCGACAGATCCCGGTCATCGTGCTCGCGGGATTCCTGGGATCCGGCAAGACCACCCTGCTCAACCACCTGCTGAGCAGGTCCGGGGGCAGCCGGATCGGGGCGGTCGTCAACGACTTCGGGAGCGTCGAGATCGACGCGATGACCGTCGCCGGGCAGGTCGACTCGATGGTCTCGCTCGGCAACGGCTGCCTGTGCTGCGCCGTCGACACCAGCGAGCTGGACGACTACCTCGACCGGCTGGCCCGCCCGGCGGCGCGCATCGACGTCATCGTCATCGAGGCGAGCGGCCTCGCGGAGCCGCAGGAACTCATCCGCATGATCCTGGCCGGCGAGAACCAGGACACCGTCTACGGCGGGCTCGTCGAGGTCGTCGACGCCGCCGAGTTCGCCCGCACCCGCGCCGCGCACCCCGAGCTCGACCGCCACCTCGGCCTCGCCGACCTCGTGGTCCTCAACAAGGCGGACCGCGTCGCGGACGCGGAGCGTACGGACCTGCTCGCCGCGCTGGCCGGGCTCGCCCCCGGCACGCCCGTCGTCCCGGCCTCGTACGGGCGCGTCGACCCGGAGCTGCTCTTCGACCGCCGCCCCCGCGAGGACCGTATGGAGGCCATACGGCAGCTCTCCTTCGAGGACCTGGTGACCGACGAGGCCGACGAGGACCATGACCACAGCGGCCATCTGCACGCCGCGTACGACAGCCTCTCCTTCGTCACCGACGCCCCCATGAACCCGCGCCGCCTGATGGACTTCCTCGACAGCAGGCCGCCCGGCCTCTACCGCGTCAAGGGCTTCGTCCGCTTCGACGTGCCCGGCAGCCGGCAGAAGTTCGCCGTCCACGCGGTCGGCGACTTCCTGCGCTTCTACCCGTCCCCCTGGGCCCGCGGCGAGGAACGGCTCACCCAGCTCGTACTGATCGGCTCCGGCATCGACACCGAGGCCCTCCGCAAGGAACTGGAAGCCTGCCAGGACACGGAGGCCGCCGCGTGGGCCGCGGGCGAGGAGACCATGTGGGGCGTGCTGCGGTACGTACAGGACCCCGAGGAGCAGCGCGACGCCGGGGGATGGGCGGACGCGGACGCGGAGGAGTAGCGGGAACCACCGTACGGCCCACGCCACAGCGGCCGGGCCCCTCGTGGGG
>NZ_JBHVHQ010000158.1:0-12863 GCF_042800135.1 Streptomyces sp. NPDC057654
AGATACCGCTACCGCCGCACCGCCGTCGCCGCCGGGGCGGCGACGGTCGCGGCGGCGCTGCTCGCCACCGCGTTCACCACCGGATCGGCTGAGGCCGCGGGGTCGGGGGCCGCCCCCGGAGCTGCCGGATCTTCCGGGACCTCCGGTCTCAAGGCTTCCGCCGGCGCCAACGCCTCCGCCGTCGCGGCCGCCGCCCGGCATCTCGGCCTCGGCGCCAAGGAGAAGCTCATCGTCCGGGACGTCATCAAGGACCCGGACGGCACCGTCCACACCCGGTACGAGCGCACGTACGCCGGGCTGCCGGTGCTCGGCGGCGACCTGGTCGTGCACCAGGCCAGGAGCGGCAACGTCGAGGACGTCACCAAGGCCACCGAGGCCGCCATCACCGTGCCGACCACCGCCGCGAAGCAGGCCCCGGACGCGGCGCGCACGTCGGCGCTGGCCGCCGCCCGTACCGCGAAGGGCCTGAAGGCGGGCGCGGCCCCGACGGTGAAGACCGCGCCGCGCAAGGTCGTCTGGGCCGCGAAGGGGAAGCCGGTCCTCGCGTACGAGACCGTGCTCGGCGGCTTCCAGGACGACGGCACGCCCAGCAAGTTGCACGTCATCACGGACGCGGCCACCGGCGAGAAGCTGCACCAGTACCAGGCCGTCGAGACCGGCACCGGAACCGGCCAGTACAGCGGCAAGGTCCCGGTCGGCTCGGTCAAGAGCGGCACGTCCTACCTCATGAAGGACAACGCCCGCGGCGGCCACCAGACGTACAACCTCCAGGGCGCCTACGACGGCAAGGGCAAGCCGTTCCTCGACGCCGACGACGTCTGGGGCAACGGGCAGCCGACGATCCAGCAGACGGCCGCCGTCGACGCGCAGTACGGGGCCGCCGTCACCTGGGACTTCTACAAGAACGTGCTGGGCCGCAACGGCATCAAGAACGACGGCAAGGCGGCCTACTCGCGCGTCCACTTCGCCACCAACTACGTCAACGCCTTCTGGGACGACGACTGCTTCTGCATGACGTACGGCGACGGCGAGGGCAACAAGAAGCCGCTGACCTCCCTGGACGTCGCGGGCCACGAAATGAGCCACGGCGTCACCTCGGCCACCGCCAACCTGGAGTACAGCGGCGAGTCCGGCGGCCTCAACGAAGCGACCTCCGACATCCTCGGCACCGCCGTCGAGTTCTACGCCAAGAACCCCGCGGAGCCCGGCGACTACCTCATCGGCAAGCAGATCGACATCAACGGCGACGGCACCCCGCTGCGCTACATGGACAACCCCAGCAAGGACCACCTCTCGCCCGACTACTGGGGCGCGGACCTGGGCGACCTCGACGTGCACTACTCCTCCGGCGTCGCCAACCACTTCTTCTTCCTGCTGGCGGAGGGCAGCGGCCCCCGGACGATCGACGGCGTGGACTACGACAGCCCGACCGTCGACGGCCAGAAGATCGACGGCATAGGCCGCGACAAGGCCGTGAAGATCTGGTACAAGGCGCTCACCACTTACATGATCTCCACCACCGACTACAAGGGCGCGCGGACGGCGACGCTCAAGGCGGCGTGGGCGCTGTACGGGCACAACAGCGCGGAGTTCAAGGCGGTGGGCGAGGCGTGGAAGGCCGTGGATGTGAAGTGACGTCCGGTTCATGATGACGGCCGACGCCAAGTGACAGCTCGTAACGAGCGGTGTGAAGCGACGGCCGACGTAAAGTAGCGACCCGAACGATCGATTCCGAGGTACGGGGGACTACCGTGATCCGAGTTCTGCTGGCGGATGACGAAGCGATGATCCGCGCGGGCGTACGGGCCGTACTGTCCGCGTCCCCCGACATCGAAGTCGTCGCGGAGGCGGCGGACGGCCGCGAGGCCGTGGACCTGACGCTCAAGCACCGCCCGGACGTCACGCTCCTCGACATCCGGATGCCCCGCCTCGACGGGCTCCAGGCCGCGGCCGAACTCCGGCGCACCGCGCCGGACTCGGCCGTGGTCATGCTCACCACGTTCTCCGAGGACGAGTACATCACCCAGGCGCTGAGCAGCGGGGTCAGCGGCTTCCTGCTCAAGTCCGGCGACCCCCGCGAGCTGATCGCGGGGGTGCAGGCCGTGGCCGGCGGCGCCGCGTTCCTCTCGCCGCGGATCGCGCAGCGCGTCATCGCGCGGCTCAGCGGCGGCCAGCTGTCCAAGGCGGCCACGGCACGCACCCGCGTGGAGGAACTGACCGCCCGCGAGCGCGAGGTGCTGGCCCTGCTCGGCGGCGGCCTCTCCAACGCGGAGATCGCGGCGAAGCTGTACCTGGTGGAGGGGACGGTGAAGGCGTATGTGAGCGCCATCCTGTCGCGGCTCTCGCTCAAGAACCGGGTGCAGGCGGCGATTCTGGCGTACGAGGCGGGGCTGGTGGAGTAGGAGGGGGGCCTCGGGCTACCGGGTGGAGCAGTTCTCCCCGCCGCGGTCGAGGGTCACCCACACCGATGCTTGGTGCGCGGTGTCCGTGCCGGGCGGGGGCTGGGTGGCGACGAGCCCGGCCACGGGTTCGGCCCGGTCGGCCGGTGTGAGCTGTATGCCGTCGTAGGTCTTGGCGCCGAGCAGGTAGCGGGACTGCTCGTCGGGCACGAAGGCCGCGGTGATCTCGAACTCCTCTCCCTTCTGACCGGGGTAGTTCCCGATCTGGGGGCAGGCTTCCCAGGACGCGGGGCCTACATCCCCAGTGGTACCGCGCGCACCGTCCGGACCCCCGTGCCGGACGATGTGCGCGGTGCCGAAGAGATAGATGGTCGTCTCGCCTTTTTTGTGGCCCATGAGCCAGAGGGTGTGGTGCGGCGGGATGACGGCCGTTCCGTAGAACTTCTGATGGTTCTGCACCGAGGCGGACATCTGCGGGTATTGGATTGCGACGCTGGGGACGGAGCTACTGCGCTTTCCGGCCGATGCCGAAGCGGATGAGGCGCCGGCGGGCGAGTCGGTGGAGGCCGTTGCTGCACCCCCATCGACCACACCACCGCCGACCGCCGTCACGACCGCCGTGATGACAGCCGCGAGTCCCCCGAGCCCGCCGAGCGCCGTGACCGGGACGCTCCACCGATGGCCCCACCAGGAGTTCCCGCGCCGGGCGGTACGCGCGGGGGCTCCGTTTCGCGGACGGGTGCTGTGCGAGGTCATGGCGCCGGCTCGCCCTCCCTAGGTAGAGCCTTTCCGGAGCGTTCACGGTGTCGGTCCGTGCTCGTATCAGCCAGCTTCGTCCGTTCCGGAGGAAAGCGGGCGGTACCGGCCGTTGCCAAGGCATATTTGGCAACGGGGGCCGGTACGGGCGTCGGGGGGCGGGAAGATGACGTCGGACGAACGGTTCGGTGACGCGCTGCGCAGCCGGCGGGAGGCCGCGAATCTCTCGCTCGGCGGCCTGGCCGCGCTGACGCACTACAGCAAGGGCTATCTCAGCCGCGTCGAGAACGGCCATCGGCCGGCCGTGCGCGAGCTGGCGCTCCGCTGCGATGTGGCGCTGGACGCGGAGGGCGAGCTGATCGCGATGGTGCCGGAGCCTCCCGACGTCAAGTCCGCTCTGCCGAGGCCCGATTCACAGCTGACGCACCCGGCGCATCCAGCCCACCCCTCGGCGCAGCGACAGCCGAGTCTGGCCGAAGCTGCCCGATCGCCGGAGTACGGGGCGGAGTTCGACCGGCTGATCCGCAGCGGCGACGCCCGTTACACGGCAGGGGAGATGCAGGAGGCGGGGCGCTGGTATCTGGCGGCGTACCGGACGGCGACGGGCGACGCGCGGGCCGGGGCGTTCGCCATCGTGCGCTACGCCCGCCGCTGGTCGGACCCGGGCCAGGTGGACCGGGAGCTGCTGCATCTGCTCCGCGGCTGCCTGGCCGCGCTGGACGGCGACGAGAGCCCGGCCGCCGACGGGCTGCGGCTCCAGCTGAGCGCGCATCTGGCCAAGAAGCTGTCGATGGCGGTGGGCGAGGACACGGCGGTGCCGTGGGCCGGTCCGGAGCGGGGCGCGCAGCGGGCCGGCCGTACGCTGCGGGAACTGCGCGGTCTGCCGCCCGGCCGCCGGCTCAGCCTCAGCGAGGAGGCGCGCTGCGAGGTGCTGACGGAGTGCCGCTGGGGGCTGTACGACTTCGCCCCGGCGGGCGATCTGCTGACCGTTTCGGAGGAGCTTCAGGACGCGGCGTCGCGGGCGCGTTCGGCGCACTTCCACGGCGAGGCGCTGGTGGCGCTGGCCATCGACCAGTTGCGGGTCGGGCGCGTGAACAGCGCGTTCGCGACGGTGGAGCGGCACCGCGCGCACGCGGCGCGCCGCCGCAGCGCGTTGACGACGTGGCAGCAGTCGACGCTGGACACGCTGCTGGACCTGTGGCGCGGCCGGTTCAAGGAGGCCGCGGACTGGATCTTCGGGGAGTCCCGGGCCATCGTCGAACGGCTGGAGGCCGACTTGGCGGTGCCCGTCGACACGCTCCGTCAGACGCGGCTGGGGCAGGCGTACTGGCTGCTGCGGGAGCAGGGCCGGATGGCGGAGCTGTTCGACTCGGGGATGGCGGACGGGGTGGAGCGGCACGGTTACTTCCCGGTGTGGCGGGCGGGCCTGATCCTGGCGCTGTGCGAGACGGCGCGCTACGACCGGGCGCTGGACCATTTGGCGGCGTTCGCGCAGGACACGCGGGGGTTCACGGTTCTGCCGCCGCACGGCTGGTCGGTGCCGACGACGGCGCTGCTGGCGGAGTCGCACGCGATCCTGGAGAGAACGAGTACGTACGATGCCCAACTGCTCCGTCCGGCAGCCGAGCTACGGGAGAGACTGACGGCGCACGCGTCGGAACTGGTCCTGGCGGGCTGGCCGACGGTGCTCCTGGGCCCGGCGGCGCGGGCGAGCGGCCTGCTGTCCCTGGCCGGGAACGACCCCGCCCAGGCCCTCCACCACTTCTGGCACGCGACCCGTCTGGCCCGCTCCTCGCCCCCGCAGATGGCCAGGCTCCGCCTGGACGAGGCCCGCGCCCACCTGCGCACGGGCACCCCGGGGGCGCGCCGCGCGGCCGTCGGCCTGCTCAACACGGCCCGCCGGTCGGCGGAGGACCTGGGGATGACGGGTGTGGCGCGGGAGTGCGGGGGGCTGCTGGAGGAGGAGGCGGGGTGAGGGGTGCGATCGGCTTGAATGTCCCCCATGCCCCTGGATGCGAACGAAAGACCGAGGACCGGCCGCCGACGCCGACTGGCGGCGGTGGGGGCCGCCTTCTGTGTACTGGCGGCGGTGACGGCGACGGGTGTGGCGCTGAGGCATCAGGAGCGGGGGGACGCGGCCGGGGGCTGGTGGGTGGCGGAGGAGGAACGAGGAGACGAGACGGCGAGTGCGGTAAGCAAGATGTTGAGACGGGAGCCCCCTCGCCCAAGAACGCCCGACTCCCCTCTGCGTGCATCCACCCCTCTGATCGCGACGGCGACGACACCACAGCCGACGGTGGGCCCCTTGTTCTACGCGGAGGCGCCGGGCGGCCCGGACCACCAGTGCACGGCGGCGGTGGTGCACTCGCCGCGCGGCAATCTGCTGATCACGGCGGCGCACTGTGTCTATCAGGGAGATTTCCGCACGGATCTGGCGTTCGTCCCCGGGTACCACGACGGGCGGATGCCGTACGGGGTGTGGGTGCCCACCCGCATCGACGTCGACCCGAGCTGGACCGCCGACCGCGACCCGGACCACGACGTGGCGTTCATCCAGGTCCGCAGGCCGGGCGCGGACAAGGCGAACATCGAGTCGACGACGTCCGCCGAACGGATCCGCTTCAACCCGCCGCCAAGCGCCCTCACGCGCCTGATCGGCTACCCGTACGACGAAGAGCACCCCATCAGCTGCCAGAACTCCACCAAACCCTTCAGCCCCACCCAACTGAGCCTCATCTGCCCCGGCTTCCCAGCCGGTACCAGCGGCAGCCCCCTGCTCACCGACATCGACCCGACAACGGGCCGCGGCACGATAACGGGCGTACTGGGCGGCCACGACGAGGGCGGCGACGACACCACGTCATACACCCCCTACTTCACCAACGCCGTGGCCCGCCTATACCACCGAGCAACGACACCGTAGGAGCTCCCTCACCCGTCCAGCCCCATGACCCGCCGCGCGCCGACCTCGCTCGGGTACTCGCGCACCGTCACCACGGCACACACCCACCCCAGCGCGAACGCCGCCACGGCCGGTGCCACCGGGGCGGCCAGGACCGCGACGATACGGCCGAGCACGGCCAGCCCCGTGGTGCGGCGCTTCTCGTTCGACTTGCGGTCCCAGGCCTGCTCGGGCGTGGGCGGGTCGGCCAGCTTCGCGCGATGCCCTCGCCGCTGCACGAGCCACCCCCACACGAGCCCCGCACAGCCCGCCACGGCCTGGACCCCGTCCCAGACGGTGCGGACACCGGAGGGAAGCTGGTCCCTGAAGCCCTGATAGAGGCTGACGGCGAGAAAACACACGAACGCGGTGACAGCCAGCCACAGCACGCCGGTCAGCACACGCCGCGACCAGTAGGGCGCGCCGCGCTCGTACCAGGTGGTGCCTAGGCCGGGGAGGGCAGGGGGCGGGGCCGGAGACGCGGCGATCATCGGCGGCTCGCCTTGTCCGCTCCGGGCCGCTCCCGCTCCAGAGTGCGGCGTGCGCCGATCTCCATGGGCAATTCGCGCGCGAACACACCCGCACAGACCGCCCCGATCAGATACGCCATGACCGCCGGAAGCACCGGCATGGCGAAGAGAGCGACGATACGTCCGACGATGGCCAGCGAAACTCCTCGCCGTGAGTCCTCCCGCTGTCGCTGCCAAGCCTCTTTCGGCGTGGGCGGATTCAGCCGCTTCTCCTGAATTTGCCTACGCGCCGCCTTCCAGCCCCACGCCAGGAAGGCCCAGCAGGCGAGTAGCTGCGCGATGTGGCACACCAAGCGAACGGTCGGCGAAAGACCGGCCACGATGCGCAGATAGACGCCCGCAACGAAGAAGCCCAGGAGCAGCAGCCCCATGAGCAGGAAGGCTGCCAGTGCGATCCTGCGTGCCCAGTACCCCGCACCACGGCGGTACCAACTGGTTCCGAGAAAGGGGAGTTTCGCGGGTTCGTCGGATTCAGAAGATGCTCTTGATGCCATGCCAGACCCCCTTCGCTGCCCCGGTCACGAGCTTGCCGGCGTCGTCCACCGTCTCCTCGGCAACGTGGCCTGTGCCGTGCAGAATGCCGCCCACCACACCGAAATCGTGGATGTCCTCGCTCCAGTGCTCATGGATGGCGTTGTCGATGAATTCCGTGCTGAGCACGACGACAGCACCGCCTGCCCCCGCCACAGCCCATACCGGCGCTGTGAGCCCGAGCGCTCCCGCGCCCGCGACCCCGAGTGCCGTCACCGCCGTCCCAGCGGCCAGCCCGCCAAAGTTCGCCGTGCCGTCTACGATCAGCGAATGCTTCCACGACCATCCCGCGTCGTGGTCGCCCTTGGCCTCCAGAATGCCGCACGCCCCTGCGGCGGCGACGTCCACGACCGGCATCTCCCGCAAGAACTCCGGGAGTTTTTCGATGCCTTCCCCCGCCCTCAGAACCTTGGCCGCGTCCGCCACCTTCACGTTCAATTCGCGGTCGTACGGTACCCGACTGCTTCCGTGCTCGGCTGCGGCGATCCGTGTCCGGAGCTCCTGCACCTGGGCTATCGCATCGTGGTACGCGCCCTTCGCCGGGAAGTCCTTGGGCAGCCTCTTCCCCTCGGCCTCGAACGCCTTGCGCTCTTTACGCCATTCCTTCTTGGCCTCGATCTCGGCCTGCTTGGCGGCATCGAGCTTGGTGGCGGCGTCTTTCCCCTTGCCGCGCCTCGCTTCAGTGTCGACCGCGTACAGGCCCCGCAGATAGTCGGCGACAGTGATTTTGTCACCGGGTGCCACGGTGACGTCGTCGAAAAGCTTGTTGAGGCGTTCAGCGGCATCCAGGCGCGCCTGCTGGGCCGTGTGCAGGATCTCCTTGCGGACCGTCGCATAGGTGCTCAGCGCGGAAATCACCTTGCTGTCCGCGTCCGCCGGCAGGTCGTCCGGAACGCCCTTGGCCTTCATGGGAACGCCCGCCTGCACAGCTACGTCCTCGGCGTTCTGGAGAGCGTGTTCAGCTGACCGCAGGTGGCCGGAGAGCGTCGTCAGGGTGTCTCCGGTCTCGTTCACCAGGGTGGCGAAGGCCCCAGCCGTCATCGCGTCGGCACTCCATGCGGCGTTGAACTGGTCGGCCGCGTCGCCCTGCCATCCGGCATCCTTGACCAGAGCGTCCACGCACCGGCCGATGGGCTTGAGCGGCCCCTCCAGCTCCTTCTTGGCGCCGGTATACGCCGATCCCATATGCGCGAGACCGCCGATATCCCCACCGACCCAGCTCTCTGTCACTGTCTCCCGTTCCCCCGTCCCAACTCCGCTCTTGCAACCGTCGATCCGTCGGCCTGATCACCTATTGAAACGTCAGCCCGGCGTATCTTCCTTGTGCTTGCCCATCAAGTCTTCGAACAGGCCGTGCACATCGATATCGTTCCGCTGGAACGAGTCGTGCGCGTATTTCACCTTGGCGCCGTGGTCCTCTATCCGGTCGGCGAGGCTCTTGTGCAGCTGGGTGATGAGTTCCGCCATGGCCTTGATCGAGGAATCCAGCGCCCCGTCCCCGGAAGAAACGACCGGAGGCGACACGGTGTGCGCAAGCTTCCGAAAGTTCCCGCCCTCTCGGTGGAACGTCTCGCTCATGGCGCCGATGTCGCCCAGTACGGCTTTGAGGTTCGTCATGAGTTCAGCTCCCGCGCGTATGCCTCGATGCTTTCGAGCTGCCAATTGCGATGACCCGGCGCGATGACCGGATCAAGATGCACCTTCGGCAGGTTCGCCTCACGCATGGCCTCGACGAACGGGCCGATGGAGGAGGCTATCCACGGCTGGGCCGGTCCCAGAGCATCGACCAGCTTGTGCAGACTGGTGAAGGCCACCGGAACGGCAGGGCCGGCGGGGTGCCTCAACAACTCGAACGCGATCCTCGGCGGACCCTCGTCCGGATATCGCGGATGGGCCGGCACGAACACCGGCGTCGAATACGCCGGCACCCTCGACCGCGCCGCCGCAGCCGCGTCACCCGCGTCATCCCCCACATAGTCGAGGATGCGGGACGCCGTCTGCTCCCCCATGCGTCTCTCCCCTTGCGCCCTCTCGCGTGCGGTTTCGCACGCCGAACCGCGCCTCAAGGTAGTACCGCCAGGTTGCCCCGCATCCGTCGAATTCCACCCATAGGCATACGCGCATGCCGAATTCGCGCCGGTTCTTGAGCGGCTTCTGGCCGCCCATTGACCCGGCATTGACCAGGTCCTAACGGCCCCCTGTCACCACGTCAGAGCCCCGACCCCGCCGGTCGCCGTCGCGTAACCGTGCACCGCATCACGGCGGTCAGCCCCGTACCTCGTCTCGGATCGCGTCCACCTTGCGGGCGAAGGTGTCCAGATCGACGGCGTCGGCGGACGTGGCGGGGTGGCCGTAGTCGTTCTCGGCGACGGCTCCGACGGTGCCGGAGTCCGCCCAGGCGCACATCGGGAGGTAGGCCGGCTTGCCGTTGTCGCCGGTCGTCTTGGTGACCTCGCAGGTCACGGGGGACGACGCGCCTGTGGGCGTGGTCTCCTTCGCGGGTACGGCGACGGTCCCTTCGCCGCTGTCCTGCATGTACGTGAGCAGGCCCGACAGGGCGCGGTGCGGATCGCTGACGGTCCCGTAGGCGCCGTCGAAGCTCAGGATGCTGTGCTGGGTGGAGCGCGGCATCTTGGCGTAGGAGCCGCTGACGCCCGTCATGTCATGCATCCCCGGGGCCTTGCCCTCTTCGAGGCCGGCGACGTCGCCGCCCTTGTGGCTGCGCGTCATGCTGTACGCGCCCTTTTCGAGCGACTTCGGCGTCGACAGCTTGCCCGCCTGTCCCTCGCCCTTGTCCTTGCGGGCGATCGAGACCGCCGCGACCAGTACCGCGATGACGACGACCACCGCGAAGGCGATCACCTTCCCCCTGCTCCAGCGCTTCCGCGGTGGCGTGGTCACTTCGCATTCCTCCGTCGTCCGATGATTCATCCGATGCTCCGGGAACGACGCTCCGGGAATACTTCCGCATCTCATTGGCGTCGGATCCATTCGATGAGCATCGAGCATCGAGCCTCTCATACCGGTTTTTCCGCACCATCCCGGAGCCGGGCGGCGCCGAGCGGCCGAAGCGGGCGCAGCGGAGAGGCAGTCAAATCCCTGCACATCAGGACCATTTGCCACTTGTGCACTTTAAGGGATTACCTCCGGACCTTAGCAGTCGATGCGGTCCGGGCATCTCTCTCCCCACAACGCCACACGACGCCGAACGGTCGAGTTGGCATTCATTTTGCACTCCATAGATCCGGTCATGAACGTATCCGGAGGAGGCCGATGCTAGGGTCGGCCGGATTAATACGCCCCTGCGAAACGGGGCGATCGCACGGGGGATATTCATGGTTTTTTCGCGCATCTCTGAATTCAGCCGCGATGACGGCCCGGCTCCTGAACGCCGGAAACCGCCGGTCGCGCCCGACGGGCGGCTCTTCGTACCCGCGCATCCGCGCTATCCGAGCGACCCCGAGGTCAGACCGGGCATCGGATTCGAACTCCTGCGGCTCCCCGGCGGGGATCTCATGCCTGTCGCGTTCACCGAACTGGACCTTCTTGTACGGGCGCTGGGCGAAGCCCAGCCGTGGGTCGCGGTGCGGGCCGGCTGGTACGCGGAGCTGATGAGGTCGAGCGGACTGGGGCGGCTCCACATCGATCCGGAGGTCGCGCCGGAGGCGCGGTCCTGGACACCGGACGCGGTCCGAACGTATGCGGAGGCAGCGCGATGAGTGTGGATTTCAAGGTAGTGCTCGGCGATTTGAAGAGCATGTCCGGCACCTTCCACAGGGAAGCCGGCAACTACGCGAAGCTCGAAACGAACGTCGCCCCGGCCATCGCCTCGTCGGGCGACGCCGGACTGGACTCGGCCATCCACTCGATGATGCACGCCATCGCCGGGCTCCACGCCAAGCTGGCCGGCCGGATCGAGGACCACGGCGATCTGCTGAAGTACGCCCACGACTCGTTCCAGCGGCATGACATCGATGTGCACGGGGTCTTCGAAGACCTCATGCCGTGAGCGGAATGGCATTCAGGACATGAGCGATTCATGGGTCGGCGGGGACATCAGCGGTCTGACGGCGATGGGTACCGCCCTCAAAGGTGCGAAGAAGGAACTGAACGGCGTAGTCAGGCCGTTGAGCAGAGGCGTCGAAGGGCTGGTCCACGACGCCGGCTGGAAGGGCGACGCGGCCAAGTCGTTCCGCGCCCAGTGGAGTGTGGACGCGATAACCGCCGGCGGATTCGCCGATCTGGTGGAAGCGGTGGGAGAGACTCTCGCCGATCTGGCGACCGCCCTTTCGACCGCCAACTCGGCGCTCCAGAACGCGGCCGACGTAGCTACCCGTAAGGGCGTTCCCGTAGGCCCCAAGGGCGTTCCCGGAACTCTTATGACGAACAATCCGCCGTCTGCCGAGGAAAAGACGGCTATGGGCGACCTCGACGACTACGCCACGCTCTACAAGAAGCTGATGCACGAGGCGCAGCGCGCCAGGATCGACGCGGCGAAGCGGCTCGACAAGCTGTACGCGTCGATCGACCCCGACGAGCCGATGGCGAAGGGCGACAAAATCGTCGTCGGCGACTATCTGCGCGGCCTCTGGACCGCGAAGACCGACGGCGAACGGGCGCTCCACCTGGACGCTGCCAAGGAACTCCCCGAGGCCCGGCGCGAGCACGACGCGGCGCTGAAGGCGCTCGAAGGCGAAGAAGCCAAATTCAAAACGGCGGAGAAGAACCTCCCCAAGACCTTCAAGCTGCACGGGGAATGGCGGGCGGCCTCCGACCGGCTGGACTCCCTGGAACGGTCCTTGGCGCGGGCGGAGAACGGCAGCGCCCATCTCCCGTACGACCGGCAGCTGAACTACAAGCTCGCGGACGCCCTCGAAGGCAGCAGGCTCGTCAAGGGCGCACCGGACTTCCTGAAGGAGATTCCGGTCATCGACGTGGCCGCCACCGTGGCGGTGGGCGCGCTCGAAGCCAAACAGGACCACGACAAGGGCTGGTCCTGGAAGCACTCGGCGCTGGTGGACGTGGGCGGCGGGCTGGTCGGGCTCGGCGCCGGAGTGGGCGCGGCCGCCCTGGCCACGGCCTCGCTCCCGGCGGACGCCGTCGTGGCGACGGCGGCGGTCGGCGGAGCGGTCGTCGTGGGCGTGAGCACCTTCGCCGACAAGCTCTTCCACGAGCATTGGAGCGAGGACATCCACGACCATGGGGTGTTCGCCGGGACGCTCTACGGAATCGGCCATTCGGAAGTCCAGGCATGGGACGCCGGAAAGGACATGGTGAGCGGCAGCGCCCACTGGGTAGGGGACAAGTCCAAGAAGTTGTGGCACGGCGTATCGAGCATTTTCTGAGGCCTGTCCCGAGACCTTCTCCGAGAACTGAGATGAGCACAGCGATGCCAGTCGTCCCGCACGGTGCGGTGGAGCCCGAGCCCGTCCCCTTCTGGGGCACGACCTGGGTCGACCGGGGCGTCGGATACTGGCTGCGGCGCGTGGCTCTCGGAGGGTTTCACCTGGTGCTCATGGCCTTCGTGGCGGCCATTGCGGGGGCCTTTTACGAAGGGTTCGTTTCGGCCTTCGGGTTCTCGGACTCGTTTCGGCGGGGGCTCGACATCGTGCAGGGGGTGCTGGCCCTCGGCGGGCTCGTGGTCGGGTTCGTGCGGTATCGGCGCAAGCCCGCCGGGGCGCCGCCGACGCCGAAGGAGGCGCGGGC
>NZ_JBHVHQ010000159.1:0-12829 GCF_042800135.1 Streptomyces sp. NPDC057654
CTCGCCCCGGGGCTTCGACTCAGAACAGCTGTCAGCGCGCCGGGACACTCTCCGGCGTCGTCGTTATGCTGATCGCAGCGCGCTTCATGTCGGGCAGGTTAGCAGGCCGCGGTGGCGGGCGCACCGGTTTTTCTTTCGCGGTGGACTTCCATGTGGACTTCCACGTGGAGTTCCGTGTGGACTTTCGTGCGAGCGCCGCCCCGTAGCGTGGCGGGAACGGCCACGAATGGGCCGTATATTAACCGCGGACTGCGTGTGACTGCGTTATTGACCGACTGGTCATGCGTAGACGGATTTCCTGTCGCGCGCTGGGGTGGGGGCATCGAGGCCGTACGGGCGTTGAGCGAGCGTGAGCGCGAGGCGCTGCGATCTGCGGTTCGCCCGGCCGCGTCGACAGGCGGTTACGAACCTTACGAACTGTCACCGATCGGCTCGGCTCTTCCCGCCCGTTCGGCGAGCCGCCCCCGTAACGCCGTGCTCAGATCGCCGTGCCGGCCGAGGCAGCGCAGGCTCTGCCGGTACGCCCACAGCGCCTTGTCCCCCTCCCCGGTCAGCTCCAGGATCTCGGCGAGGTCGTGCCACGCGTCGGCGGCCTGCCGGTCGGTCTGGGACGCCTCCAGCAGCAGGGCGGCCCGCTCGCAGCTCTCCTCGGCCGCCGCTTCCTCGCCGGTGTGCAACTGCGCCCCGGCCAGGACCAGCAGCGTGCGCGCCGTCTCCAGCCGGTGGCCGGTTCCCAGCAGCTCCAGCGCGCGCCGGGCGTGCTCCTGGGCCCCGTGAGGGTCCGACTCCAGCAGGTACGCGCGGGCCAGCGCGGTCTCGCAGTACGCCACGTCCACGGTGCTGCCCTCCTCGGCGAGGGCCTCGGCGCTGCGCATCAGCTGCGACTTGGCCAGCGCGGTGTCCGCCGTCTCCGACCGCAGCAGGACGGCGGCGTAGGCGTTGCGCAGCCGGGCGAGCGCCCGCGCGTCGTCGCCTTCGGCGTAGATGGCCAGGGCTCGTTCGAGGAGCGGAAGGGCGTCGGCGGAGGCCCCGTCGCGGTGGGCGACGACGCCCGCGTTCCAGTACGCGGCGCCCAGCGCCTTGCGGTCGCTCATCCCCTCCGCCTCCTCGATCGCCGCGCGGGCCAGGGACGCGGCCCGGTGCAGATCGCCCCGCTCGCAGTACAGGCCGACCAGGGTGGACAGCAGCTCGACCCCCAGCACGGTCGGGGTGAGCTGGAGCCGCCGCGCCTCGTCCAGCACCTGGTTGGCCAGCTCGACGGCGTGCGCCAGGTCGCCGATCTCGCGGTAGCAGCGGCACAGCGCCACGGCGACCGCGAGCCGGGGGACAGACGACCGGCCGGCCTCGGGGCAGTCGAGCAGGCTCTGGTAGCGGTCGGCGGCCTCTTCCAGGCGCCCGCTGTTCTCCAGAGCCCGCGCCGCACCGAACTCCGCGGAGGCCCGTACGTCCCCGTAGCCGGCCGTGGCCGCTCGCTCGCGCACCGTCGTGTACGTCTCCAGCGCTGCCGCCGGTTCGCCGTTGCGCAGGCTGATCTCGGCATACCGCAGCTCGGCCTGGAGCACCTCCGGCCGCTCTTCCGGCCCCAGGCACTCCAGCAGGTGCTCGGGGGCGCAGCCGAGCCGCTCGGTGAGCTGCCGCAGGACGTCGGGGGAGGGGGTGCGCTTTCCGGCCTCCAGTAGCGAGACATAACTGGGGGAGAGGTCGTCGCCGGCCAGCTCCGACTGGGACATACCGGCTGTTCTTCGCAGGCGGCGAATTCGTGCGCCCAGTGACTGCCCCTGCGGCTGCCTTTCCGCCACGACACTCCCCCCTTAATGTGACTGCATCTGTGACTGCATCTGTAATCAATGAGTCAATATACTGCGTCAGCCATTGGCTGAGGGGGTGTCTGCGTAACGGCCGCCCGGCGGCGGCGCGGTTTTACGGAACGCGCGCCGTCCACTCCTCCGTACCGAACTTGGTGCGCGCCAGCTCCTGAGCCCGCGTCAGCTCGGCGTCGCCGATCTTCCCCTGCGCGAGCCCGTACCGGCTGCGGAAGGAGTCGATCATCTTCTCGATGACGGTCTCGCGGGGCAGCCCCGTCTGCCGGCGCAGCGGATCGACGCGCTTCTTGGCGCTCTTGGTGCCCTTGTCGGAGAGCTTCTCCTTGCCGATGCGCAGCACTTCGAGCATTTTGTCGGCGTCGATGTCGTAGGACATCGTCACGTGGTGCAGGACCGCGCCGGGGCCGCCGTTCGGACCGACCATCCGCTTCTGGGCGGCGCCGGCGACCTTGCCCGCTTCGGTCGCGATGTCGTTGAGGGGCTGGTACCACGCCTTGATGCCCATGTCGCCCAGGGCGGCGAGCACCCAGTCGTCGAGATAGGCGTAGCTGTCGGCGAAGGAGAGGCCGGAGACGAGCGCGTCCGGGACGGAGAGGGAGTACGTGATGGTGCTCGGGGGCTCCACGAACATCGCCCCGCCGCCGGAGATCCGCCGCAC
This sequence comes from Streptomyces sp. NPDC057654, assembly GCF_042800135.1. NCBI lineage: Bacteria > Bacillati > Actinomycetota > Actinomycetes > Kitasatosporales > Streptomycetaceae > Streptomyces > Streptomyces sp. NPDC057654. The sequence goes on from NZ_JBHVHQ010000159.1 coordinate 2,482, forward strand.
CACGTCGATGCCGTGCCGGGCGGCCCCGTCGAGGTCGACCTCGTTGCGCAGCGACTGGAAGCTGCCGATGATCACGGACGGCGAGGCCCACTCCCAGACCCGCAGCGTCGGCGGCCGCCGCCCGGCCGCCACCTCCTCCGTGATCACCTGGTCCAGCGCCATGTGCAGCGCGGGCGACTGCGGCGCCTCGTGGATCAGCTGCCAGTCGTAGTCGCTCCACTCGGTGGCGTGCGCGAGGGCCCGGCGCACGGCGATGGCCACGCCCTCCGCCGTCAGGCCGAACATCACGGTCGACTCGGGCAGCGCCGCGGTGATCCGGGCGGCGAGCCCCGCCGTCTCCATGGACGCCGGCGCGCCCTCCAGCGCGGAGTCGATGGCGGCGAGCGCCTCGTCGGGTTCGAGGAAGAAGTCCCCCGCCACCCGCACCTGGCGCAGCGCGCCGTCCTCGACCTCCAGATCCACGACGACGAGCTTCCCACCGGGGACCTTGTACTCACCGTGCACCGCGTATTCCTCCGCCTCTTCCGGGACCGGCGCTCGAACATCCGCCGATTCGCCGCCCACGTTACTGGGGTTTCCGGTTCGCGGTGATGCCGCGGAAAGGAGGCGGTACACCTGGTATGTCCGGTACCGGCGATTCCGGCCGCGAACGGCGATGCCCGGCTCCGAACAGCCGGACCCGGCCTCGACCGGTGGGGCGCAGCCGCGTGCGGCGGGGGTCGGCCCCGGCCCCGTACGGCACGGGAAGTATCCGTACGAGGCCGGGCCCACGTCTCCCGCGAGGCGCGGGCCCGGCCGGTGGCTCGCGCGGTCCGTGCGGCCGACCGCGAGGTCAGCCGGTGCGTTCCACGGGAATCCACAGTTCCGCGTCGGCCCGCGAGGCGTCATCGGAAAGGCGGATACGCAGGATCTCCGGGCCCGGACGGCTCCGGTACGGGTTGGAGGGGAACCACTGCGTGAAGACGTCCCGCCATATCGTCTGGAGGGTCAAGGGGAACTCGCCGGAGTTCTCGAAGACCGCCCACGTCCCCGCTGCCACGGTCAGAGCCGAGAAGCCCTCCGGGGCCTCGGCGCCGGTGACGACACCGTGGTAGTAGTCGAGTTCGGTGCCCTCCGCCCGGCTTTCGGCGATGTCGTCGCTCACCGCGACGATTCCGCGCGGTTCCTGGTCGCACAGTTCCTCCAGCCGCCGCAGCGTCTCGGGGGCGATACCCCGGATGAATTCGGCGATCGCCGGGTTCATTCCCGCGTGCACCAGGGGGACGCGGGCCTTCGCGCCCACCACCCGGAATTCTTCCTTTTCCACGATCCGGTATTCCATGCTGCTGCTCCCTTCGACGACGAGGCGGAAGGACATCCGGGGCTGGGAACTCAGCGTCGCGCCCGTGCGGCGCGCCTCGCCCGGCCCGATGCCGTGCATGGCACGGAACGCCCGCGCGAACGCCTCGCCCGAGCCGTATCCGTAGCGCACCGCGATATCGAGCAGGGTGCGCCGGCCGGCGAGCACATCCGCGCCCGCGACGGTGAGCCGACGGCGACGGATGTATTCCGACAGCGGCATACCGGCCAGCGCGGAGAACATGCGGCGGAAGTGGTACTCCGACGTGACGGCGATCCGCGCGAGATCGGCCGTGTCGATCCGCTGGTCGAGACGGCTCTCGATGTGCTCCATGGCCTGGTTCAGCCGGTCCAGCATTTCCCTGGTCCTTCTTTCTCGGCCTGTTTCGGCTTTCTGATTCGTCACTCACGCTAGAGAGCGTCTACGATGCCGGACCCGACATTCCGTGCCCGGTTCTGTCTGCTCGTCCGCTACGGGCTCGGGCGCGGCAGACCGGTGACCGGGCACGGTGACCGATGGCGGCCCCCTGGTTGGCACGGCCGGATTTCGTCGTACACTCTGCGCACCCCACGAATCACCCCCCCCACGCCCCCACGCACTCCCCCCACGCCCCCCCCACACCGCTCTCCCGGTCGGCCGGGCGTCGGTTCGCGACCGGGCGGCGGAGCCATGCGCGGACGTTCCGCGCAGCAGAGCGTCAGGGGGGACCTGATCGTGAGCAACATATTCACCGCCTTCACCGCGCGCAGACCGGGGCGGGTGTGGGTGTCGGCGGCGGCCGTGCTGGCCTTCGGGCTCGGCATCGCCGGCTGCGACGACTCGGCGGGCGGCGGTACGGGCAAGAGCGCGTCGCCCGAGGCCACGGCGTCCGCGTCGGTCTCGCCCAGCGAGTCCCCGACGCCCACCCCGACTCCGACCCCGACGCCCACTCCCACGCCGACGCCTTCGGCGACGACCGAGGAGCCCACGCCCGACCCCGAGCCGCCGACGAGCGCTCCCAAGCCGAAGCCGCCGGTCCGGCACGAGGGCGGGGGCGGCAGTTCCACGTCCGGCGGTTCGTCGTCCGGCCATTCGTCTTCCGGCTCGTCTTCTGAGCACTCCTCGTCCGGTGGCAGCCACTCCGGTTCCGGCGGATCGAGCGGCGGCGGTTCCAGCAGCGGCGGTTCCAGCACCGGAGGCTCGCACAGCGGCGCGACGGCCATCTGCAACGACGGCACCTACTCCTACTCCGCGCACCGCCGTGGCACCTGCTCCCACCACGGGGGAGTGGCCACCTGGTTGTAGCCGGTCGGAGAACGTACCGGCGTAGGATGCGCGGCACTTGGCCCGTACAACCAGTACGGGCCGTACCACGCGGGTAGTGCGGGTAGCGCGGGTAGTACAGCCCGTATCGCCCGTACCGCGCCCGCACCGCCCCGTCCGCGAGGACTGAAGGACAGCCCGAGGAGACCGACGATGTTCACGACCCGGCCGACCCTCCAAGGAACCTTCGGAATGGTGTCCTCCACGCACTGGCTCGCCTCGCAGTCCGCGATGGCGGTCCTGGAGGACGGCGGCAACGCCTACGACGCGGCCGTCGCCGCCGGATTCGTCCTGCATGTCGTCGAGCCGCATCTGTGCGGACCGGCGGGCGAAGTGCCGATGATCCTCGCGCCCGCCGACGCCCCCGTGCGCGTGCTGTGCGGGCAGGGACCGGCCCCCGCCGGGGCGAGCATCGAGCACTACACGGGCCTCGGCCTGGAACTCGTCCCCGGCACGGGCCCCTTGGCGGCGGCCGTCCCCGGCGCGTTCGACGCGTGGCTGCTGCTGCTGCGCGACCACGGCACCAAACCCCTCGCCGACGTGCTGAAATACGCCATCGGGTACGCCGAGGACGGCCACGCCCCCGTCGAGCGGGTCGGCGAGACCGTGGCGAACGTGCGCGAGCTGTTCGAGACGGAGTGGACGGACTCCGCCGACATCTACCTCCCCGACGGCGAGCCCCCGGCCCCCGGGCGGCTCTTCAAGAACCCGGCGCTCGCGGCGACCTGGCGGCGGCTGATAGCCGAGGCGGAGGCGGCCGGCGCGGACCGGGCCGCGCAGATCGAAGCGGCGCGGCAGGTGTGGCGTACGGGGTTCATCGCCGAGGCGCTCGTGGCCGCCGCCGCCCGGCCCACGATGGACACCTCCGGCGAGCGCCACACCGGCACACTCGCCGCCGCCGACCTCGCCGCCTACGAGGCGACGTACGAGGCCCCGGTCACGTACGACTGGAACGGCTGGACCCTCTGCAAGGCCGGACCGTGGTCGCAGGGCCCCGTCTTCCTCCAGCAGCTCGCGCTGCTGCCCGAGGACCTCGCCTACGGCACCCCCGACTACGTGCACATCCTCATCGAGGGCAGCAAGCTCGCGATGGCCGACCGCGAAGCCTGGTACGGCGACGCGGCGGACGTACCGCTCGACACCCTCCTCTCGGACGGCTACAACGCCGCCCGTCGCGCCCTGATCGGCGAGCGGGCCTCGTACGAGCTGCGCCCCGGCAGCCCCGACGGCCGCACCCCACGGCTCAGCCGGCACGCCACCGCCGTCGCGGCGGGCGACGTGGACTTCGACGCGCTCGGGCTCGCCGGTACGGGCGCGGGGGAACCGACCGTGGCCAGGGGCGGTACGGGTGCGGGGGAGCCGACCGTGGCCAAGGACGGCTCGACCCGCGGCGACACCTGCCACCTGGACATCGTCGACCGCTGGGGCAACATGGTGGCCGCGACCCCGAGCGGCGGCTGGCTCCAGTCCAACCCTGTCATCCCCGAGCTGGGCTTCCCGCTCGGCACCCGCCTCCAGATGGCCTGGCTCGACCCGGACCTGCCGAACTCCCTCACCCCCGGCCGCCGCCCCCGTACGACCCTGACCCCGGCGCTCGCGCTGCGCGACGGCGTACCGGTGCTGGCCTTCGGCACCCCCGGCGGGGACCAGCAGGACCAGTGGCAGGTGCACTTCTTCCTCGCGGTGGCGCTGCGTGAGCCGGTACGCGGCGGGCTCGACCTGCAAGGCGCGATCGACGCCCCGAACTGGCACCAGGACAGTTTCCCCGGCTCGTTCTACCCGCGCGCGATGGTGCCCGGCAGCGTGACCGTGGAGTCCCGGATCGGGGCCGAGGTCATCGACGAGCTGCGACGCAGGGGGCACGCGGTGACCGTGGGGGAGCCCTGGTCGGAGGGGCGGCTGTGCGCGGTGGCGCGCGACCCGCAGACGGGCGTGCTGTCGGCGGCGGCCAACCCACGCGGAATGCAGGGGTACGCGGTCGGGCGTTAACCCCATGTACGACTTACGTCACCTTGCCGTACATCGCCGCTGTCAGTGACGCGTGGTTCGATGGACGCATGATCGAAGATCTGCTGAAAAAGTTCGAGGTGTCCGAGGTCGAAGAGGCGATCCGCAAGGCGGCCGCGGCCGAGATCATGCCGAGGTTCCGGCAGCTCGCCGCCCACGAGATCGTCGAGAAGAACGGCCCGCACGACCTGGTGACCATCGCCGACCGGCTCGCCGAGGAGCACCTCACCGCCTCGCTCACCGAGCTGCTCCCCGGCTCCGTCGTGGTCGGCGAGGAGGCCGTGCACGCCGACCCGTCCGTGCTGGCCGCCCTGCGCGGCGACGCGCCGGTCTGGATCGTCGACCCGGTCGACGGCACCCGGCTCTTCGTCCACGGCGACCCCGGCTTCTCGACGCTGGTCACCCTCGCCCAGGGCGGCGAGCTGCTGGCCTCGTTCACCTACGGGCCCGCGCTCGACCTGATGGCGGTCGCGGTGCGCGGCCAGGGGGCCCGGCTCAACGGCGAGCCGATCCGGTCCGGATCGCCCGAGCCCGGCAAGCCCCTCGAAGTGGCCACCTCCCATCACGACTTCACCAACGACGACCAGAAGCGGGTGCTCGCCGCGCTGGCCGTGGACGGGGTCGCGCCGCGGCCCTGCGGCTCCGCGGGCCTCGAATACCTGCATGTGGCACAGGGCTCCCTCGACGGTCTCGCCTTCTCCTGGGAGAACGCGTGGGACCACGCGGCCGGGCTGCTGCTGGTCGCCGAGGCGGGCGGCACGAGCGCCACGGTCGCGGGCGAGCCCTTCCGGATCGCCGGGGGCAACGCCCTTCCGTTCGCCGCGGCGCGGGACGCCGAGACGGCTCGGCTTATCCTGGGGCTGCTGGCGTCCGCCGCCTGACGCCTTCTTCGGCGATGTGCGATGTTCATCGCCCTGTACCCAGGCGGCCTCAACGACGAGGGGAGCCCATCCGGTGCCATCCATGCTCGACGCGGTCGTGGTAGGTGCCGGGCCCAACGGACTGACCGCAGCCGTCGAACTCGCCCGGCGCGGCATGGCCGTCGAGGTGTTCGAGGCCGCGGAGACCATCGGGGGCGGAGCGCGCACCGAGGAACTCACCCTCCCCGGCTTCCGCCACGACCCCTGTTCCGCCGTGCACCCGCTCGGCGCGGGTTCGCCCGCCTTCAACGCCATGCCGCTCGCCCGCCACGGCCTGACCTGGCTGCACCCCGAACTGCCGATGGCGCACCCCTTTCCCGACGGGACCGCCGCGCTGCTCTCCCGCTCGGTCGGCGAGACCGCGATGTCGCTGGGGCCGCGCGACGCGGGCGCGTACCGCCGGCTCCTCACCCCCTTCCTCGGCAAATGGGACGCCATCGCCAGGGACTTCCTGCGCACCCAGTGGGACGGCTTCCCACAGGACCCGCTCACCTACGCGCGTTTCGGCCCGGTCGCGGCCCAGCCGGCGGCCCTGCTGGCGCGCCGGTTCCGCGACCAGAAGGCGCGCGGCCTCCTCGCCGGGCTCGCCGCGCACGGCATCGCCCCGCTCGGCGCGCTCGGGACCGGAGGCATGGCGCTGGTCTTCGCGCTCGCCGCGCACTCGGTCGGCTGGCCGGTTCCGCGCGGCGGCTCGCAGGCCATCTCCGACGCGCTCGGCTCGTACCTGAGCGAACAAGGGGGCGCGATCCACACCGGCTTCCAGGTCAAGCGCCTGGACGACCTGCCGCCCGCCCGCGCCTATGTCTTCGACACCTCGCCGACCGCCCTCGCCCGTATCGCCGGGCTCGGCAACGCCTACCGCGACTACCGCTACGGCGCGAGCGTGTTCAAGGTCGACTACGCGCTGGACGGCCCCATGCCCTGGACCGCCGAGGCGGCGCGCCGCGCGGGCACGGTGCACATCGGCCCCACGTACGGCGAGATCTCCGCGGCCCTGCGCGCCGCGGTGGACGGCCGCGACCCGTCCGTACCGTTCCTCATCACCGCCCAGCCCAGCGTCGTGGACCCGACCCGCGCCCCGCAGGGCAAGCACACGTTCTGGGCGTACGGGCATGTGCCCAACGGCTGGGAGGGCGACGCGCTCGGCGTCATCGAGCGCCAACTGGACCGCTTCGCGCCGGGCTTCCGCGACCTGGTCCTGGCCCGAGCGGTGGCCGGCCCGCCCCAACTGGCCGCCCACAACGCCAATTACGTCGGCGGCGACATCGCCACCGGCTCCGTGGCGGGCCTCCGCCTCCTCCTGCGCCCCAAACTGACCCGAGTCCCCTACGAGACGGCCCACCCCTCCGTCTTCCTCTGCTCCTCCGCCACTCCGCCGGGGCCGGGGGTGCACGGCATGTCGGGCCACCATGCGGCGCGGGCGGTGTGGCGGCGACTGCGGGAAAGGTCGAGCTGAGGGGACGTCAGCCGCCCTGATCGCCAGCTTCCGGCTCTGACATCCTCCAGGTGGCGGAAATGGTGAGACTGGCCTGCCCGTTGGCCCCGACGATCCCCAGCTTGAGGTCCTGCCCGACCTGCACCCCGAACTCCACACTCAACTCCTGCGGCGGATCCTGAGCGGCCCCCACCGCGTCGTGCACCTCCTGAAGCAGCGGCCCGAGCGGCCGCAGCACGGCCCGCAACGTCTCGGTGGCGAGCGCTGCCGCCGCCTGCGCCCCGCGCCCTACCGGTGTCATACCGCTGAGCCCGGTATCCCCGCCCCCTGGCGCAGCCCCGGCGGGCGCGAGCGCGAGGCGCACGGTGGTGTCATCGGCCAGCACGATCTCGGCGTAGTCCGTCACTTGGCCCATGATGCAGTCCGGTGCCGGGCTGGTCGGCGGGTTTGAGGGAATCCACTCCTTGCCAGGGGGGGGCTGGGGCGCGTTGCGCCGTGTGAGGGACCCGCAAACCGGTTTCCTGTTCTCTCAACTGCGGTCCCTTGACCCCCGTGTCGCGCGCCCGGAAGGATCGAGGAGGACAACGACTGACAGGGGGTCAGCGATTGAAGCTCAAGCAGCTCGTGAGCGACCGCGAAGATGGTCCATGCCCGACCGTATGGACCATCGAGGACACAAAGCACGTTCTGGTTCAGGGGTTCACAGTCGACGACGCGGAAGCGCTGGCCACCATGGGGCTTCCGGATAATGAGACGGCTGTACGCATCCCCGCGGCGCTTCTGATGAGGGCTGCCCATGAATATTACGCCTGATGACTTCGGGAGGCTTTTCGATGACTTCCAGCAGGAGGCGTTCCGGCTGGAAACGCGGGATGACTACAGTAAATCCGGGGGTGTGGCGGCCTATAAGGCATTCCTGGCGGGCGAGCCTCAGCCGGAAGAGCAAAAGTCGGCGGAGTGGGTGACGACCGTACGCGACGCCGTCCGGGCCGGAAGGCGCATGTACCGAGTGCACATCTTGAGTCGCCCGCTGAGCGACTACCTGCGGTTCGAACTCGCCTGGGGATATCAGCGGAACCAAGCCGCCGGTGAGGAGTTCTTCATCCTGGACACCACCGAGCAGGAGAACCCGCTGGAAGGTGTGCCGGACTTCTGGGCGTTCGATGAGCGCTCCATCGTTCCCATGCGATACAGCGACGATGGGGCGTTTCTAGGGGCTGAGGTGCTGAAGGGCAGCCAAGCCGCCAAGTGGATGGAATACCGTGATGTGGCCATGAGCCATGCGGTGCCGTTCCCCGCGTGGTGGGACCGGCACGCGCTGGAGTGAACGGGCTCAACGTCGGACGAGCACTGCGGGTACTGCGGGAAGCCAGTGGGAAGCAGGCGAAGGCGGTCGCCCGCAGTGCCGTCATGTCCCCGAGCAAGCACCGGGCCTGAGCTGAACTGCCCGCTCGGGTCGTCCCGCCGATAGCTGTCGCCGGTGAGGAGCCGAAACGCTCTGCGGGCGTTGCTGCCGACGGATAGCGTCTTGCCCATGGCGAAGGGGGCATGATCATGGCACAGCGCGGGGTTCCGCCTCGGGTGGTGACCGCGGAGCGTGCGGCGGCTGATGCGGGCTTTGCGCAGGGTTGCAGCCGTGAAGCGGGCCGGTTGCTCGGCATGGCTGCTGCCGCGAAACCTCATGGAGTCATCGCGGAGAGCGGTACGGGTTCGGGTGTGGGCACTGCCTGGCTGCACAGTGGGCTCGGTGCCGGGGCCCGGCTGGTCACCGTGGAGCGTGATGAGGAACTGGCCCGAGGGGCTGCCGGTGTTTTCGCGGACGACGACCGCGTCAGGGTCCTCACCGGAGACTGGCGACTGCTTGAGCAGCACGCGCCCTTTGACGTCTTCTTCTGCGACGGCGGAGGCAAGCGCGACGACCCCGGGGGCGTCATCGAACTGCTCGCTCCCGGTGGCATCCTCATCCTGGACGACTTCACCCCGTCTCCCCACTGGCCACCCCGTTTCGAGGGCGAAGTGGATCAGCTCCGCCTGGCCTATCTCACTCACCCGACCTTGCAGGCCACCGAGGTGCTCACCGCACCAGACGCCTCGGCGATCATCGCCACACGTCGCTTCTAGCCCCGGGCGGCCCCCAACCCCCATGTCGGATTTCCGCGAGCCCGCTGCCCCCGCGACCGCCATGCTGGATCCATGCACACCGACTTCGACCGCTGCGTGCGGGCCGTGCAGTCCAAGGACGCGCGATTTGACGGGTGGTTCTTCACGGCTGTTCTGACGACGGGGATCTACTGCCGGCCCAGCTGCCCGGTGGTGCCGCCGAAGGTGGAGAATATGACGTTCTATCCCAGTGCGGCGGCCGCGCAGCAGGCTGGGTTCCGGGCGTGCAAGCGGTGTCGGCCGGATGCGAGTCCGGGGTCGCCGGAGTGGAATGAGCGGGCGGACCTGGTGGCGAGGGCCATGCGGCTGATCGGGGACGGGGTGGTGGACCGGGAGGGGGTGCCGGGGCTGGCGGCGCGGCTCGGGTACTCCACGCGGCAGGTCGAGCGGCAACTGCTCGCCGAGCTCGGGGCCGGGCCGCAGGCACTCGCCCGCGCGCAGCGGGCGCAGACCGCCCGGCTGCTGGCCGAGACCACCGACCTGCCCATGGCCGACGTCGCCTTCGCCGCGGGCTTCGCCTCCATCCGCACCTTCAACGAGACCGTACGAGAAGTCTTCGCGCTCTCCCCGAGCGAACTGCGCGGCCGGGCCGCCCGCGGCCGGCAGCCCGCCCCGCCCGGCGTCCTCGCGCTGCGGCTGCCCTTCCGGGCGCCGCTGTGCCCCGACAACCTCTTCGGGCACCTCGCCGCCACCGGCATCCCCGGCGTGGAGGAGTGGCGCGGCGGCGCGTACCGGCGCACCCTCCGCCTGCCGTACGGGCACGGGACCGTCGAACTGCGCCCGCAGCCCAGCCACATCGGCTGCCGCCTCGCCCTCACCGACCAGCGCGACCTGACCGGCGCGATCAGCCGCTGCCGCCGGCTGCTGGACCTCGACGCCGACCCCGAAGCCGTCGACGACCTGCTGCGCGCCGACGAACGGCTCGCGCCCCTCGTCGACAAGGCCCCCGGACGGCGCGTGCCGCGCACCGTGGACGCGGACGAGTTCGCCGTACGGGCCGTGCTCGGGCAGCAGGTCTCCACCGCCGCCGCCCGTACGCTCGCCGGCCGGCTCGTCGCCGCGCACGGCGAGGCCGTCGAGGACCCGGCGGGCGGCCTCACCCACCTCTTCCCCTCCGCCGCCGCGCTCGCCGCGCTCGACCCCGCCGCCCTCGCCATGCCGGCCGGCCGCCGCGCCACCGTCGTC
>NZ_JBHVHQ010000160.1:0-12781 GCF_042800135.1 Streptomyces sp. NPDC057654
CCGGTCCGCGCGGCGTGTACCTCGACGGCGGCTACGGCGTCGGCAAGACCCACCTGCTGGCCTCGCTCTGGCACGCCACCCCGGCCGCCCCGGAGCAGAAAGCATTCGGCACCTTCGTCGAGCTGACCAACCTCGTCGGGGCGCTCGGCTTCCAGCAGACCGTACGGACGCTGGGCGGCCACCGCCTGCTGTGCATCGACGAGTTCGAGCTCGACGACCCCGGCGACACGGTGCTCGTCTCCTCCCTGCTGAGCCGCCTCGTCGAACAGGGCGTGGCGCTCGCGGCGACCTCCAACACCCTCCCCGGCAAGCTCGGCGAGGGCCGCTTCGCCGCCGCCGACTTCCTGCGCGAGATCCAGGGCCTGTCCGCGCACTTCCGCCCGCTGCGCATCGACGGCGAGGACTTCCGCCACCGGGGGCTGCCGCAGGCCCCGGCGCCGTACGACGACGAGACCGTCACCAAGGTGGCGTACCGCACGGAAGGCGCTTCCCTCGACGACTTCCCCTCCCTCCTCGAACACCTCTCCCAGGTCCACCCGAGCCGCTACGGCGCGATGTGCGACGGCGTCCGGGCCGTCTGCCTGACCGGGGTCGAGCCGGTCCCGGACCAGTCGACGGCGCTGCGGCTGGTGGTGCTCGCCGACCGGCTGTACGACCGGGAGGTGCCGGTACTGATCTCGGGGAAGCCGTTCGACGAGCTGTTCAGCGAGGAGATGCTCAAGGGCGGCTACCGGAAGAAGTACTTCCGCGCCATTTCCCGGCTGACCGCGCTCGCACGCGACGCCAAGGGGCTGGCGGAGGGGTAGAGAGGTTCAGGGTTACCGGCGTATGGGGGGATATGTGGCGGCGGTGTTCGTGTGCGCGCGGTGCGACGCCGCGCTGACCGCGCCTGTGTCACGGGTGGCGCTCCCCGTGCACGCCCATCACTGCTACGGCCATGACCTCCTTCCCCCGCTGATGGCGCCGAGGACGTACGCCGTCGACCCGGAGCCGTACGGGCCGCCGTGGCGTCCGTGGAACGAGATCGAGGCGGCCGAGGCGGAGGCGCGGGGCGTGTACGCGCCGGTTCACCGCCTCTCCTTCGGGGAGCCGGGCACGATCGTCATCGCGCCGGGCGACGTGCGCGGCACCACCCTGATACCCGAGCGGTGTGACGGCTACTGCCATGGGCTGGACGGGCGGGACGGCCCGAATCTCGACTGCGAGCAGTGCGGACAGGCGGTGGCGACCCTCGTCGACGACTGCTCGGTCTGGCAAGCGGTGTGGCTCGCTCCGCAGGCCGTACGCCGCGTCCCGGCCGACAGCTCCGACGGACTCACCGAGCCCCCGACCTGGTCGACACTGGCCGAGGGCCGGCAGGACACGCCGCCGGTGGAACAGTGCGGGGCATGGAACCCGGTGTGGCCCCCGTCGGTCGGGGCGGCGCTGGCCCATCTGGTGGCGGCTTCGGAGGGCGGCCCCGTGGCCGTACCGGACGGCCTCATGACGGACATCTTCGGCTACGCGCTCGACGCGCTGCTCCCGCCGGAACGACCGGGCTCACCGGCGAAGAGAGCGATTCTGGCCGGTCCGGGCCTGCCGCCCGCTCTCTCGGACCCTGAGATCGTCCTGGTCCCGCGCCACCCGATCACGGACCAGGTGTGGCAGCCGCCGCAGGGCGGTGCGTACGCCGGGGCGGCCGTGGTTCCGCTGGCCGCCGGCGTATGGACGTACCTGGCCTTCCACCGCGCGCACTCCCCCGTCCCCGTACCCGTGACGGGCGGCCTGCCCGACGGCGTCCTCCGCGACGACCCGCTGCCCCTCCACCCCTGGGGCCCTTTCCGCCCCACCTCATCCGCCTTCCTCGCCACCCTGGCCCGCCTCCCCGCCGTCCGCCGCCCCTGGCTCCGCGCGATCTACGACCGCGTCACGGCCCACCCGTACGACCGGCCGTTCTAGCGTCCCCATCGGTCCCCAGCGGTGACCTTCCGGTCAGGACCCCGCCCGGCAGGTCAGGCCCCCGCCGCCGTCAGATAGCGGGTGAGCATGGCGACGAGTTCGTTCTCGAAGCGGTCGACGTCGATGGGGTTGGGCTCGGCCACGAGTTGGTGGACGAGGAGTCCCACGGAGGTGACGACGAGGCGGGCGGCGGTTTCGGTGTCGGTTACGCGGACTTCGGGGTGGCGTTCCAGGAGAGACCTGGTGAAGTCGACGCTCGCGGCCTCGTACTCGTACATCATCTCGAAGATCTGCGGGGTGCGCGGGGTCTGTTCGAACTGGACGCGGAGCAGCTCGGGGTGGCCGCGGTGGTCGCTGATCGCGGCGTGTACGAAGAGGCGGAGGATGTCTTCGAGCGACTCGGGCAGCTCGCCGTCGCGGTGGCTCTGTACAAGGGCCAGGCCGGCGTCGAGGTGGGCGGCGGTCAGTTCGGCGAGGATGGCGTCCTTGTTCGGGTAGTACTGGTACAGCGAACCGATCGAGATCCCCGCCCGCTCGGCGATCCGGTTGGTGGTGCCCGCGGCGTAGCCGTAGTCGGCGAAGACCTGGGCCGCCGCCGTCAGGATGCGTCCGCGGGTCAGCTCGGCGCGTACCTGCTTCGGCTGTTTGCGCGGCTGTAGCCGCCGTTGACCCGACGTCATGGCGATCCCCTCAGTGGTGGCTCTGGGCATCATGCGGAACAGTGCGCATCCGCGCCCGCACTCGCACTCGCACTCGCACTACGTGAGTAATTACTCATAATTATGCCGTGGCCTGCCGGTGAAACGTCCCACGCACCTGCTTCCGGCAGCGGTGACCGCGTGCTACACACAAGCGCGTCACAGTGTTCGCTCGCTCCTGACCACTCGCTCCTGTCCGCCAGCAGGGAGTCGCTTCATGTCCACTACACGACGTCAGATTCTGGCCAGAACCGGTGCGCTGGGCGCGGGGATCGCCTTCGCGGGCGCCGTCCCCGAACTGTTCGCCGGTACGGCCGCCGCGGCCCCGGACCCCCGAGGGAACGGAGGGAGCGGAGGGAGCGGAGGGGCCGGATACGGCCCGCTCGTCCCCGACCCCGACGGCCTCCTGGACCTCCCCGAGGGCTTCCGGTACCGCGTCCTGTCGCGGGAGGGCGACCCGCTCCGCTCCGGCGAGGGCAAGGTGCCGAGCCATCACGACGGCATGGCCGCGTTCCCCGGCCGCGGGCGTCACGCCGGCGGCCGCGACCGGCGCGTCCACCTCGTACGCAACCACGAGAACCGCCCCGCCGCCGCCCACCGCGTCCCCGCCGTCGACGGCCTCACCTACGACCCCATGGGCATGGGCGGCTGTACGGCCCTCGAACTCGACGCGGACCACCGCGTGCTCGGCGAACGCGTCGCCATCGCCGGCACCTCCACCAACTGCGCGGGCGGCCCCACCCCCTGGCACACCTGGCTGACCTGCGAGGAGAACGAGGAAAAGGCCGGTACCAACGGCTACACCAAGGACCACGGCTTCGTCTTCGAAGTCGATCCCTACGACCCGCGCCGCACCGGCGCCGTGCCGCTCACCGCCATGGGCCGCTTCCAGCACGAGGCCATCGCCGTCGACCCGGACAGCGGCGTCGTCTACGAGACCGAGGACGCCTTCGACCGCCCCTTCGGCCTCTTCTACCGCTTCCACCCCCACAAACCGCTCGGCGGCCGGGGCTCCCTGCGCGCCGGGGGCCGGCTGGAGGCCATGCGCGTACCGGGCGTACCCGACCTTTCCGTGGTCCAGGAGCCGGGCGCCGTCTTCGACTCCATCGAATGGGCGGCTGTTCCCGACCCCCTCGCCCGCCAAACCCCCGTACGCCTCCAGGACTTCGGCCGCCGCGGCATCACCCACGCCCAGAAGCTCGAAGGCTGCTACTGGGGCGGCCGCAGCGTCTATTTCGTCTCCAGCTTCGCCAAGCGCGCGAACGGCTCGGCCGCCGACCACTTCGGCCAGGTCTGGCGGTACGACCCGCACCGCCGCCGCCTCACGCTCGTCGTCGTCTTCGGCCCGCGTACGGACGTACAGCTCCCCGGCGAGTCCCCCGACAACATCACCCTCGCGCCCGGCGGCGGCCTCATGGTCTGCGAGGACGGCGACGGCGCGCAGTACGTCTTCGGCGTGACCACCGGCGGCGACGTCTACCCGATGGCGCGCGGGCGGCAGAACATCGGCACCCCGGACAAGCCAGCGTGGGGCGAGTTCGCCGGCGTCACCTTCTCCCCCGACCACCGCACGATGTACGTCAACGTCTACACACCCGGCACGACGTTCGCGGTTTCGGGGCCGTGGCGGCGTTGAACGATCGCCTGCGGCTGTCTGCGGCCGGCTACTCCCGCCGTGAGCTGAGCGCGCAGGCGACGGCCGTGGCCATGGCGGCGAGTACGGCGGTGGCCGCCAGCGGCAGCAGGGGGATCGTCACCCGGCCGCTGGCGGAACCGGTGACGAGCCCGGTCACGGCGGCGTGCGCGGGCGAGCCGTCGACCACCAGGACCAGCATCGCGACGACCATCGTCAACAGCATGGTCCAGCCCGTACCGCGCAGCAGGGGCCGGTTGCAGAGGGCGCCCACCGCCGTGCCGAGGAGCGCGCAGGCGAGCGCGGTGAGCAGCCCGGCCAGCGTCGCCGGTCCGACCGGGACGTCGATCTGGCGGTCGGAGCTGCGAGGATCGCTGACGATCGCCACGAACGCGGTGCCGATCGCCCCCAGGGCGACCGAGCACGTGAGCGCGGTGAGCACGCTCGCCAGGTGGACCCGGGCGGGGCTCGTCGCGGCGGCGGCGACGTGCCGGGCGGCCGGCGGCTCGTTCGTCACGCAGATCCGTACGAACCACGCGGCGACGAGCAGCAGCGCGACCCCGGCCCAGCCGAACGAGTCGAGGATCGGCTGCCCGGCCTGCACCCCGATGCCCATGATCAGCACGTACAGGAGCAGCGGCGGCAGCAGGCGGTGCGAACGGATCAGGAGCGCGGCCTGGTAGCGAAAGAGAGCGGGCAGATCAGTCAGGGCTGTCATGTGCGGTCGGGCCTCTGGGAGTGGTCGCGGGGGTCGTCGGGGCGGGGTTGCTCACGTGGGCCGACCGCCTTCTCGATTCGTACGACCTCCCGGATGTGCCAGGCGGGCCGGGTCGCGAGGAGGGCGCTCAGCACCGCGTCGGAGTGGGCCGCGGAGACCGTGAGCCCGACCGTTCCGTCGCGCTCCGGCTCGTACGCGGGCGCGCCGGGCAGGTCCGGCGGGAGCGTCGCGCCGGGCGGGCCCTGGGCCTCGATGCGTACGCGGATACGTACGCGCGGGTCGGCCGTATCCGCCGTGGCCGCCGTGGCCGCGCCTCCCCGGCCTTCCGGGCCTCCCTGTTCCGCAGGCTCTGCGGCGGCCACCCGTCCGTCGGCCCCCACCCGGTACACGGCGTCGGCCGCGCCCGCCAGCCGCCGCGGATCGTGGTCGACGAAGACGACGGCGCCGCCGTCGGCGACCCGATCCCGGACCGCCTCGTCGAGGATGTCCCGTGCCGCGTGGTCGAGGCCGGTCCACGCCTCGTCGAGGACGAGGAGTTCGGGCGCGGCGAGCAGGGCCTGGACCACGGCGACCTTCTGGCTGGTGCCCTTGGAGAGCTCGGCCAGGGGCGTACGGGCGTGGGCCCCGGCGCCGAACCGGTCGAGCCATTCGGCCGCCGCCCGCTGGGCAGCGGCCCGGCCCAGGCCGTGCACGCGGCCGATCATGGCCAGATAACCGCTGGTGGGGAAGGGCAGAGCCGGTGGGAAGCGCTCGGGGACGTACGCGGTGCGCGGGCGGCCGGTGATGCTGCCGGCGTTGGGCGCGTCGATGCCGGCGAGCACGCGCAGCAGGGTGGATTTGCCGGTGCCGTTGGCGCCTTCGATCCGCAGGAGGGAGCGCGGCGGCACGTCGAGGTCGACGCCGCGCAGCACCCAGGGGCCGCCGAGTCCGTACCGTCTGCCGACCCCTCGCAGCCTCATGTCACCTGTCGCGTTCGCGTTGCCTGTACTGCCGCCCATGCGGGTCGACGGTAGCCGAAGCTGGTCAGTCGCCCGGTCAGCCCGGTCAGCCGCCCGTTCAGTTGGCCGTCTTCTCCGGCTTGGCCTCGCTGGGCCGTACGATCACGAAGCCCTCCCCCGACAGCATGAGCTGGACCGCCTCGCCCGAGCCGCCCCGCAGCATGGAGCCGAGGCTCTGGGAGCGGTGCAGGGAGGTGTGGAGGCGGTCGCTCCAGCCGACGACGGCGTCGGTGTCCACGTACACGGGGGCGTGCTGGCTGACGGGGATGACGATGGGGTTGCCCTCGCAGATGATGCCGAGCTTGCCGTGGCCGGTGAAGACGGAGTTGAAGAGGCCGCCGCCGGTCATGCCCGCGCCCTTCACGACCGATATCTCGTAGGAGAGCGTGGGGTCGAAGCACAGGATGTTGCGGCCGTTGACGGTGAGACCGTCGCCGGGGGCGAGGTCGACGATGAAGCAGTTGGCGGCCTCGTGCGCGAACCAGACCTCGCCCTGGCCGCGGACCGCCATGAGCGCCAGCCCCTCGCCGGTCACGGCGCGCTTGAGGAACTTGCCGACGCCCTGGCCCTGCTTCTCGAACTGGAGGTCCCCACGGAACGCGATCATCGAGCCCTGGCGCGCGTAGCACTCGCCCTGGACCGTGTACTTGATCGACTTGGCGTTCTGTACGGTCATGCCGGCCGCGGTCGCGGGCTGCGCCATGTGCTCGGCGGCGAAGAGGTCACTGTGCATGGCCAATGATCACCCGGAACGGAAGCCTCCGCCAAGAGTGCGCGGGGTGGCTGGCAGACTGGGCGGATGACCAGTTCCAGCGCCGCCACCAGTCCGTTCCGCCACGAGGAGACGGACCGGGACGCGGCGCCCCAGTACGTGCTGCCGCTCGTCGTGCGGATCGAGAAGTCCGCGCCCCCGGCGCGTACGGACGCGTTGGAGACGGCGGCGCGCGCGGTGCTCACGTTGCTCTCGGACGAACGCGCGTCGTTCGGAGAGGACGGCGGCGAGACCGGAAGGGACGACGACGGGGACGGTTGGAGCGGCGGAAGCGGCGGGGACAGCGAAAACAGCGAGGGCGAGGGCGACAGCGACGGCGACGGGCAGGGCGGCGCGCGCGGCGAGTGGGCGCAGGCCGTACGGGACTGGCAGGACGCCCGTATCCGCAAGGTGGTACGGCGGGCGCGCGGCGCGGAGTGGCGGCGCGCGGAGACCCTGCCCGGCATCACCGTACGGGGCCGCGCCGCCGAGGTCCGCGTCTACCCACCCGTACCGCTGGACGGCTGGCCCAAGGAACTGGTCAAGCTCCAGGTCTCGGGCACGGACCTCGACGACCCGGAGCCCCCGCCCGCCTTCGATCCCGAGAGCCCGGTGCTGTGGCTCAGCCCGGAGCTCGACATGTCGGCGGGCAAGGCCATGGCCCAGGCGGGCCACGGCGCCCAGCTCGCCTGGTGGGAGCTGGACGCCGAGGAGCGCGCCGCCTGGCGCGCGGCCGGGTTCCCGCTGTCCGTACGGACGGCGGAGCCGCGCGCGTGGGCGGAACTGACCGGCAGCGGGCTGCCGTTGGTCCGCGACGCCGGATTCACCGAGATCGCTCCGGGGTCCTGCACGGTGGTGGCGGACCACCCGGCGCTGCGGGGACGGTAGTCGCTCAGGTGGCCACGGTGGTGACGGGGTCGACGTTGTACGTGCGCGCGTAGCCGTTCTCGATGCCGACGAGGAGCTCCACGACCTCGAAGTAGCGGTCCCAGAAGGGGGTTTCGCGCAGCGCGTCGATCAGGAGCTGGTAGGCGTTGTGGTCGTCGGCCTCCCAGACCCAGACGTCGGTGACGCGGGTGGAGTAGAACTCCGTGTCGTAGAAGCGCGAACGGACGCCGGTGGTCTTGGCCTTGACGACGGACATGACCTTGTCGGTCATGGCGTCCATCCGCTCACGGGGCGTCATGGCGAGCCACTCGGGCATGGTCTTGATGAGCATGAAGGCGGTGACGGGCGGCGTGGCGGTCGCCGCGGCGGACGTTTCGGCAGACGTTTCGACGGACTTTTCGGCGGACTTTTCGGCGGACATGGCGAATGCCTCCAAGGCAGGGATCCAGGGATCTGGGGTGTGAATCGGTATGCCTTCATCCTGCGGAGGATCACCGGATTGCCACAATGGGAACATCAGCAACGGATCATTGCCTGAAATGGAATTTCGCTGGTGAAGAGCGCAAGCAGCCCGGAGAACGGCTTGGGATTGGACGCCAATCTCGCCGTCGCCCTGCACGTCCTGCTGGCCGAGGAGAGCGTCACCCGCGCCGCCGCGCGGCTGCACACCTCCCCCGCCGCCATGAGCCGCACCCTGGCCCGGCTCCGCCGCGTCCTCCAGGACCCCCTGCTGGTCCGGGCCGGGCAGAGCATGGTCCCTACGCCGCGTGCCCAGGAACTGCGCGACGAAGCCGCGGCGGTCGTACGCAGCCTCGGCGCGCTGCTCAGCCCCGGCGCCGGCGTCGATCCGGCGACGCTGCGGAGCACCTTCACCGTTCAGGCCGCCGACCTGATCGGCGCGGCGCTGGCTCCCGCGCTGCTGGAACTGGTCCGGCGGGAGGCGCCGGGAGTTTCACTGCGGTTCCGGGCCGAAGACCTGGAGGCCGGGCCGGCGCTGCGCGACGGGCGGATCGACCTGGAGGCCGGTTCCACCGACCACGTCGACCCCGAGACGCGGGTCGAGGAGCTGGTCACGCTCCGGATGGCGGCGGCGGTCCGCCCCGGCCACCCCCTCGCCGACAAGCCCCTCACCCCGGCCCGGCTCGCCGCCGCCGAGCATGTCGCGGTCAGCCGCCGCGGCCGGTTCACCGGCCCGCTGGACACCGCCCTCGCCGAGCACGGCCTGCACCGGCGGGTCGCCGTCGTCCTCCCCAGCCACCTGGCGGCGATGGCCCTCGCCGCGGGCAGCGACGTCGTCTGCCTCATCCCCACCGTCCTCCCCGGCGCCGCGCCCTCCCCCCTCACCGACATCGCCGCCACCTTCGGCCTGCGCCTCCTGGAGATCCCCCTGCCGCTGCCGCCGGTCACCATCGGCATGGCCTGGCACCCCCGCCACGCCGCCGACGGGGCCCACCAGTGGCTGCGCGCCGCGGTACGACGAGTACTCCACGCCCGTACCAACACGCCCACCGGCTAGAACGGTTGGCCGGGAACGAGCGGCGGCTTCAGGGGGATGCCCGGGGCGCGTGGGGAAGCCTCGGCGGACCCTCGAAGAAACCTGGCAGGGTGTCGAATGCTCCCGTTTTCCGGACTCACCAAGCGGCGAATGGGAAGGCCCGCGCCGCCCCGTTCGTAAAGTCAGTCGTGTTCCGCCCCGCGCCGGGAATTACGCCGCCACAGCGTGAGCAGAGCGGCCGAACCAGTGGGTGCCGGGCGTGCCGGGCAGATGTCGAAATGGCTGATGCGGCAGGTGTCCGAAGGGACGGTGGAGCCGAGATTGACAGCCGTACCGTCACCGGCGATACGCCAGCGCTTGCCCGCGGGAATGACGGTCAGCGGCCAGGCGCCGGGCTCCATGAGAATCCAGCGGCCGCGCACCGTGCGGTGCCATGCCGCCGCGCCGCCGCAGCGGGTGCAGGCCGTACGGGCACGGGATCGGCCGGTCTTGGGGTCGGGTACGGGCGTCGCGGTCCGGGCGGCGCGCGCGATGCCGTCCAGGACGGCCGGCAGCGTGTCCGCCAGCTTCACCGGGTCCCGGCTGGACCCGCGCTCTTCGTCACGATCACGATCTCGATGGCCAGAGAACATCGGCTCCCCACCAATCGGCCCGCGCCAACAGGTCTTTCTCGCGGATGACTTGTCCGACTCGCTGACGTGACAGATCTTTCCAGCAATAGGCGTTGTATGCGCGTCTCTTGTGCAAAGCCCCGCTGAACTCCGGAATCACGCGGCCGGAGCTTTTGGCCGACGCCCTCGGCGGTGGCACACTCGGGAACGGAACTTCTACTCACCTGTAGAAGTGCTGTCCGGCCGTACGAGGCGAGTGGAGGGAACGACGCGCGCATGGAATCGGATACGGACGGCCCAGCGGTTCCGGCGAGTTCTTCCAGCTCGGCGGGCACGGCCCGGCGCCGGGCCAACGGGGCGCTGGAGAGCGAGGTCCTCGCCACCCTCCAGCGGGCCGCCGCCGCGCTCACTCCTGGGGAGGTCCTGACCCGCCTCGGCGGGGAGCTGACCTACAGCACGGTGGTGACGATCCTCTCCCGCCTCTACGGCAAGGAGGTGCTGACCCGCGCCCCGCGCGGCCGTGCGTACGCCTACGCGCCCGTGGCCGACGAACCGGGCCTCGCCGCCCTCCGGATGCGCAAGGTCCTCGACGCCCGGCCCGACCGCGAGGCCGTGCTGACCCGCTTCGTCGACGACCTGTCCGACGCCGACGGGGACCTGCTGCGCCACCTCCTCCGCACCGCCCCGCGCGAGAGCGCCACCCCACGCGCGAGTGCCACCCCGTACGAGGGGCGGGAGAGGAACGGGGCGTAGAGGCCCGGCCCGGCGGGCTGGTGACCCCGACCCCGTACGGCCTCCCCGTCACACGTCCAGCCACGTCCGGCGGTTGCGGGCGACGGTGTAGAGGCGCTCGACGCGCTCCGGGTGGAGCACCCCGCCGAGCTCGCCGAGCCGGGTCACGTCCCGTTCCCGCAGCACCCGTATGCCTCGTGGGACGGAGGCCACCTCGACGCGGGCCGCCGCCACGAGGACGAGTACGGGCAGTACCTCGGGCTCGAAGCCGCAGCCCCGCGCCAGGGCGAACCCGGCGCGCGCCGCCTCGCGCCGCGCCGTCCGCAGATACGGACGCGGCTGCCGCTCCCGCCCCACGCGCACCCCGTCCTCGCCCACCCGGACAGCGGCCCGGCGGAGCAGCTGGGCCTGTACGCAGAACACTCCTCCGGGCCCGATCAGCAGGTGGTCGATGTCGGCCTCCCCGGGCAGGGGTATGGAGTGCACCACCCGCCAGCCGACGGCCGTCAGCTCCTCCAGTTCGGACCCGACGAACTGCTCGCCCTCCAGGCCGCGCCGCCATTCGTCCTCCTGCGGGCGGCGGCCCAGCAGGCGCGCCGCCAGGAGCCGGCCGGGGCCGGCGCGGGAGGCGTCGAGCCTGGCTCGCAGCGCCTCGCCGGGCCGGTTCGGCGCAAGATCGTCATCGGGTGCCAGGAACAACCGCTCGGGGTCGTCCCCCTTCCACGGGATGCTCCACCCATCGCCCACCCGCCAATGGCAGCAGCAGCGTGCCGCTCCGGACAAGCGTCTGCGGGAATTTCGGCAGAAGTGCGGGAACCTGCCCAAACGCCCATCCGTTGGACGACATGAGACCCCGCACCATCCCCCCGGCTGCGGGGTCTCACCAGTCGGGCCACCCGCGCCGCAGGGCCCGCCGTACCGCCCCCGCGCGCGGACCGCGCGCCTCGCGCCTCGCGCCTCGCGCGCGACTCTTCGCCACCCCGCTCCCCGAGCCGAAAGCTCAAATCCATCTCTGAATTCCGCCGTCGGCGGTTTCCCGGACGGCCCCGGGCGCATGACCTTCGCAGGGGTCTGGCGAACGCGGGGAGCGTTAGGGGAGCCGGGTGGAGCGTCTTGGGGTGGGGATCGGCTGGCGGCCGGAGATCGCGGGGGACATCGCGCGGCTGCCCGGCGTCGACTGGGTCGAGGTGGTGGCGGAGAACATCTGCCCGAGTGCGCTGCCCGACGCGCTGCGGCGGCTGCGCGAGCGCGGCACGACCGTCGTGCCGCACGGCGTCTCGCTCGGGCTCGGCGGGGCGGAGCGGCCGGACGCCGGATGGCTGGCCGCGCTCGGCGAGCGGGCCGTGGCGCTGGGGGCGCCGCTGGTCACGGAGCACATCGCCTTCGTACGGGCCAGGGGGCTGGAGGCCGGGCATCTCCTGCCCGTGCCGCGCACGCGCGACGCGCTCGACGTGCTGTGCGAGAACGTCCGGATCGCCCAGGACGCCCTGCCCGTGCCCCTGGCCCTGGAGAACATCGCCGCGCTCGTCAACTGGCCGGACGAGGAGATGACGGAGGGGCAGTTCCTCGCCGAGTTGGTGGACCGGACAGGCGTGCGGCTGCTCATCGACGTCGCCAATCTGCACACCAACCACATCAACCGCGGCGAGGACCCGGCCGCCGCTCTCGACGAACTCCCGCTGGAAGCCATCGCCTACGTGCACGTGGCGGGCGGCGTCGAGCGCGACGGCGTCTGGCACGACACCCACGCCCACCCCGTCACCCGCCCGGTCCTCGACATCCTCGCCGAGCTCCGGTCCCGCGTCGCACCGCCCGGCGTCCTCCTCGAACGCGACGACGACTTCCCCGGCGCGGACGCCCTCGCCGCCGAACTGGCCGAGGTGCGCGCGGTGTTCGCCGCTCCCCGCGTCCACGCCGCCGCTCCCGACGCCCCCGGCACCCCTGGCACCCCCGGCACCCCCGGCACCCCTGGCACCCCCGGCACCCCCGGCACCCGCGCACCGGACGTGGCGGCCCCGCGCCCGTACACACCACCGCCGCCGCCCGCGACCATCCCGCAGCAGCGGCGGTACGCACCCGGCGGCGCCCACGACACCGGCCGGGCCCGTGGGCGGCTCGCCCTGGATCTGAGCGGGCTGCTGTCCGCGCTGGTCGCCGGCGCGCCCGTACCGGCGGGGTTCGACCGGGAGCGGCTGCGGGTGCAGTCGGAGGCGCTGGCGGCGAAGCGGGCCGACGTGGTCGCGAAGGTCGCGCCGGAACTGCCGGTCATCCTGGGCGACGGCTACCGGCCCGCGTTCCTCCGCTACGCCCGTACCCACC
>NZ_JBHVHQ010000161.1:0-12697 GCF_042800135.1 Streptomyces sp. NPDC057654
GAGTTCGGTGGCGCGCACGGCGGCCATGACCGTACGCGAGTACGGCCGCGTGGTCCTCATGGGCGGCGTCGGCATGCTCGGCGGCGACGACCTCGCGCTCCCCTATCCGTGGCTGATGCGCAACTCGGTCACCGTGCGCGGGCAGTGGATGTACCCGCGCACGGCGAACGTCGGCATCATCCGGCTCCTCGCCTCGGGTGCGCTGGATCTGGCCCCCGAACGGGTCCGGACGTTCGGCCTCGACGAGGTCAACGAGGCCGTCGCGTACGCGTCCGAGCACAGCGGCGCGTTCGACCGGACGGTTCTCGTCCCGTCCGGCGACGGCCGGCGGTCCGGCTGACCTTCACCCCTCGCCCGTACTCAGGTGCCGAGGCTCTTGGCGTACAGGTCGGCCAGGGCCGTCCAGTGGCGTTCGGACGCGGCGGCGTCGAAGGCCGGGGCGTCCGGCACCGCGAAGCCGTGCTGGGCCGGGTAGATCTCGACGCTGTGCCGCACGCCGGCGGCGGTGAGCGCCTGCTCCAGCCGTTCCTGCTGGTCGGGTGGGAAACTGTCGTCGTTCTCGGCGCCCGCCACGAGAACGTTCGCGGCGGTCCGGTCGGCCAGCAGGTGCGGGCTGTCGGGTTCGTCGGCGACGGCGAGGAACCCGCCGTGGAACGACGCGGCGGCCGCGATGCGGTCCGGGCGGTTCCCGGCCACGATCAGCGAGATCCGGCCTCCCATGCAGTACCCCGTGGTGCCGACCCGGTCCCCGGACACCTCCGGGCGGCCCGCGAGGAACTCCAGGAACGCGTTCGCGTCACGGACGACCCGCTCCGTGGTCAGGCTCTGCATCAGGGAGAACAGGCGATTCCGCTCGGCCGGGTCGCCGAACACCGTGGCGATGTCGAAGGGGGCGAATTCCCCGGCTCGGTAGTAGACGTCCGGCAGGAGCACGGCGTAGCCGAGCCCCGCGAGCCGGTCCGCCATGGCGGAGAAGGTCTCCCGGACGCCGACGGCGTCGGGGTAGACGATCACCGCCGGCCAACTGCCGTGCTCCGCCGGGGTGTGCAGGGTCACGGCGCAGACGCCGTCCTCGGTCGGCACGGTGGCATTCACTGTGGGCATTCAGGCTCCTTGCGGGCAGCGGAAGAATGGGCAGGTTCCGTTCTACCCCTGTTCCGCCGCGCGCGACGAGCGATCGCGCGTTCGACCCGCGCTCACGAGGGGCGATCGGCGAGGTCGGGCGGGGTATCGACGACATTTGTGGGGCAATCCGAAACTTCTGTTACCCAATGACTGAAATGCCCGCCTAGTGTCGACCGTAGAACGTGATCAGGACGAGCCAGGACGAGCACCGTCTCGATCACCGACCAGCACGGAGCGGACCGTCCCAGCTGCCGGACGGGCGAGACGAGGCGCGGGCGGGCTGACACCATGGCCCTCATGAATGGGGAGAATCTTGGGGAGTTCGCCGTGCGCCGCGCGGGCGTGTCGGACGCGGAGGCGCTGGTCCGGATCGACTCGGTCGTGGCGCGGGGCGATGCCGAGCGGGGCGCGAGCATCCGGCGGTGGTGCCGGGAGGGCCTGGTGACCATGGCTGAGGACGCGTCCGGGGCCCTGGGCTACTGCGTGGTGGAGTACACCTTCTTCGAGCAGGGCTTCGTCACGATGCTGATGGTGGCGCCCGGCGTACGCGGCCGGGGCGTGGGGGCGCGGTTGCTGGCCGACGCCGCGGGCTCGCGCACCACTCCGAAGCTGTTCACCTCGACGAACGTGTCCAACCAGCCGATGCAGCGGCTGCTGCGGCGCGCCGGGTGGAGCCCGGCCGGGCTGCTGCACGGCCTGGACGACGGGGACCCGGAGCTGTTCTACCTCTGTCCGCAGGAGCCCGGCCGTCAGGCGCCCGGCGCCAGTTCCTGACGGCACGTCAGCCAATGTCGCGGCGTGCCCCGGCAGCCGGGCGGTAGAGGCCGTGGCCGCGGGAGCGGTAGACGATGTACGGCCTGATCAGGTAGCCGAGGGGCGCGGTGAAGGCGTGGACGAGGCGGCTGAAGGGCCACAGGGCGAACAGGGCCATGCCCAGCAGCGCGTGGAGCTGGTAGGCGAAGGGGGCATGGGCCATGGCGCCGACGTCGGGGTCCAGCGCGAACAGGCTGCGGAACCACACCGACACGCCCAGCCGGTAGTCGTAGGGGTTGGTGACGGTCGTGGCGGTGGCGGTGAGACCGGCCAGGAGGACGACGGTCAGCAGCGGATAGACCACGCGGTCGCTGCGGCTGGTGGCGGCCCGTACGGCGCGGACGCGCAGGCGGCGGTACAGCAGGACGGCGAGTCCCGCGACGGCGGCGAGACCGGCGACGCCGCCGAGGGTCAGGGCCGTCGCGTGGTAGACGCGCTCGCTGATGTGCAGCCGCTCGGTGAGGGACTCGGGGATGAGCAGGCCCATCGCATGGCCGCCGACGACCAGGAGCAGGGCGTAGTGGAAGAGGGGCCCGCCGACGCGCAGCAGGCGGGATTCATGGAGCTGGCTGGAGCGGGTGGTGAAGCCGAAGCGGTCGTAGCGGTAGCGCCAGGCGGTGCCGAGGACCAGGACGGCGAGGACGAGGTAGGGCAGCACTCCCCACAGGGCGATGCGGAGATGGGTCACCTGCGGGCTCCTTCGGCGTGCGGCGTTCCGTGGTCGGGGAAGGCGGGGAAGGGGTCGAGGCCCACGTTCTCCGCGGGCGGTCCGGTGCGGGCCAGGGCGAGTGTCGCGGCGCGGTCGGCGGGTGCGGCGGCCGGGAGGGTGGCTCGTACGGCGCGCAGGACGTCGGCGTACGGGCTGCGGTAGGACTCCAGCGCGTGGCCGAGGAGGTCGACGGCGGGCCGGTGTTCGCTCAGCAGGGCCAGCCCCGGGCGCGGGCAGCGCGCGGCGAACTCCAGGACGGCGGGCAGGAAGTCGGGCAGTTCGCCGTCGCCGGGCTGCCAGCCGTGGTCGCGGTAGAGGGCCTTGAGGCGGGCCAGGGAGGCGCCGCGGCGGCGGGTGTCGCCGTCGGTGTAGTAGGTCAGGTGCAGGGTGCGGCGGCGGCTGCGGTCGAAGGTGAGCACGTAGCGGGCGGCGAGTTCCATGGCCGGTGCGGTACGGGCGTACGCGCAGAAGCGGAGCAGCGCGGCCGGGGGCTCCCCGCGCAGCCCGCTCATCGTCTCGGCGACGGCGGCGAGGCGTGCGGGCCCGTCGGCGTCGGGGTAGGTGAGCAGCAGGGAGGCGGCCTGGTGCACGGCGGGGCGGGCGGCGGTCATCGTTCGTTCTCCCGGCGGCGGGGGAAGAGGCCGCGGGGTGCGCCCCGGCCGTCCCAGTTCAGCAGGTTGAGCCGCCCGCGCAGGCCGTCGGTCGGCGCTTCCGGCGCCGTGACCGGCGGGGCGTGGAACGCCTCCATGTTCGCCGAACCGGCGCCGTGCCCGCCCGGCCCGGCCCCGTACATCCCCGGTCCGCCCGCCCCGTCCAGGCTGCACCCGTCGTCGACCGTGTCCGGGGGTACGGTCCCGGTGTAGCTGGTGGGGATGACGTACCGGTCCTCGTACTTGGCGAGGGCGAGCAGCCGGTACATGGCCTCGATGTCGTCTTCGCCGAGTCCGACGCCGCGGGCGATGGCGGGGTCCGTGGGGTCGCCGAGGTTGATGCGGCGCATGTGGCTGCGCATGGCGGCCAGTCGGCACAGGGCGGCCTCTACGGGGCCGGGGTCGCCCGCGGTGAGGAGCTGGGCGAGGTAGTCCACGGGGATGCGCAGGGCGTCGATGGCCCCGAAGAGGCTGGCCGGGTCCTCGCCGTCGTGGCCGCTGCGGGTGAGGGAGTCGACGATGGGCGACAGCGGCGGCACGTACCAGACCATGGGCAGGGTGCGGTATTCGGGGTGCAGCGGCAGCGCGACGCGGTAGTCGCTGATCAGCGCGCGGACCGGGGAGCGGCGGGCGGCGGTGATCCAGTCGTGCGGGATGCCGGACTCCTCGGCGGCGCGGGCGACGTCGGGGTCGGCGGGGTCGAGGAAGCAGCCGAGCTGGGCTTCGTAGAGATCCTTCTCGTCGCGGACGCGGGCGGCGTCGCCGGCCTTGTCGGGGTCGTAGAGGATGACGCCGAGGTAGCGCAGCCGGCCCACACAGGTCTCCGAGCACACGGTCGGCTCGCCCGCCTCGATGCGCGGGTAGCACAGGGTGCACTTCTCGGCCTTGCCGGTCTGGTGGTTGAAGTAGACCTTCTTGTACGGGCAGCCCGTCACGCACATCCGCCAGCCGCGGCAGCGGTCCTGGTCGACGAGGACGATGCCGTCCTCGATGCGCTTGTAGAGGGCGCCGGAGGGGCATACGGCGACGCAGGACGGGTTGAGGCAGTGCTCGCAGATGCGGGGCAGGTAGAACATGAACGCCTGCTCGTACTCGAACCGGACCTTGTCGTTCATATCCTTCAGCAGCGGGTCGCCGGCGAGGTGTTCGGGGCCGCCGCCGAGATCGTCGTCCCAGTTGGGGCCCCAGGTGACGGCGGTGGGGCGGCCGTCGACGAGGGAGCGGGGCGGGGCGGTGGGCAGGTCGTCGCCGAGCGGCGCGGTGGTGAGGTTCGCGTAGTCGTACGTCCAGGGCTCGTAGTAGTCGCCGAGCGCGGGGAGTTCGGGGTTGGCGAAGATGCAGGCGAGGCGGCGGGCGCGGCCGCCGGAGCGCGGTACGAGCCGGCCGCCCTTGAGCCGCCAGCCGCCCTTCCAGCGGTCCTGGTCCTCGTAGGCGCGGGGGTAGCCCTGGCCGGGGCGGGTCTCGACGTTGTTGAACCAGGCGTATTCGGTGCCGGTGCGGTTGGTCCAGGTCTGTTTGCAGGTGACCGAGCAGGTGTGGCAGCCGATGCACTTGTCGAGGTTCATCACCATGGCGATCTGTGCCATGACGCGGCGGCCGGAAGGCGTGCCGGGGGACGTGCCGGGAGATGTGCCGCGGGGCATGTCAGTACTCCACGTTCTGCGAGCGGCGGCGGATGACGGTGACGGCGTCGCGCTGGTTGCCGGTGGGCCCGTAGTAGTTCGGGGCGAAGGAGAGCTGACCGTAGCCGCCGATGAGGTGGGTGGGTTTGATGAGGAGTTTGGTGAGCGCGTTGTGGACGCCGCCGCGCCGGCCGGTGGCCTCGGACTTGGGCACGTTCACCAGGCGTTCCTGCACGTGGTACATGAAGACGGTGCCGGGCGGCATCCGGTGCGAGACGACGGCGCGGGCGACGACCACGCCGTTGGGGTTGACCGCCTCGATCCAGTCGTTGTCGGCGACAGCGATCCGCTCCGCGTCCTGGACGCTGAGCCAGATGACGGGTCCGCCGCGGGCCAGGGTCTGCATGAGCAGGTTCTCCTGGTACTCGGAGTGGATCGACCATTTCGAGTGCGGGGTGACGTAACGGACCGTCACGGAGCGGCCGTCGTCCGCGCCCGCGGCGGGGTGCCCGTCGAGCGCGGCGAGGTCGAGGGGCGGCCGGTAGACGGGAAGCTGCTCGCCGAGCTCGGCCATCCAGTCGTGGTCGAGATAGCAGTGCTGACGACCCGTCAGGGTGTGCCAGGGCTTGCGGTGCTCGGTGTTGATCGTGAACGGGGCGTAGCGGCGCTCGGGCCCTTCCTTGCCGGACCACTCGAAGCTGGCCCCCACCTGCACCGGGCGGGCCTGCGTGTCGGAGAAGACCACACGCCGCTCGGCGACCGACTCGCCGAGCGCCGCCAGCCGGCTGCCGGGTCCGCAGCGCTCGGCGAGGCGCGTGAACCCTTCGGCGGCCAGCCGCCCGTTGGTGGTGCCCGACAGGGCGAGGATCGCCTCGCACAGCTTGACGTCCGTATCGAGCAGCGGCCTGCCGCGTACGGGCGCGGGCCGGGCCGTCCCGCACCGTTCGGCCAGCCAGCGGGCCTCCGCCCGCGGGTGGACGGTGACGCCCTTGACCGCCATGCCCTCCTCCTCGGCCAGCGGTCCCAGGCTCGCCAGCTTCGCCGCCACGGCCGTGTAGTCGCGCTCGACGAGCGTGAACGCCGGCATGTTGTGGCCGGGCCGGGGCGTGCCGCCCGCCGCGCGCCAGTCGGGCACCGTGCCGCCGGGCTGGGCCGTTTCGCCGGGCGTGTCGTGCTGGAGGGCGGTGGCCACCAGGTCGTAGCGGGTGTCCAGGCGGTCCTCGGCGAGTTCGCTGAACTTCGCCGCCAGTCCGTGGAAGATCTCGAAGTCCGTGCGCGCCTGCCAGGGCGGGACGATGGCCGGGGAGAAGGCGTGCACGTAGGGGTGCATGTCGGTGCTGGACAGGTCGTGCTTCTCGTACCAGGTGGCGGCGGGCAGCACCAGATCCGCCATCAGGGTCGTGGAGGTCATCCGGAAGTCCAGCGCCAGCAGCAGATCGAGCTTGCCGCGCGGCGCCTCGTCCCGCCAGGCGACGTCGCGCGGGCGGGCCTCGGGCGGCGCTTCCTCGGCGCTCGCGTTGTCGTTCGCGCCGAGCAGGTGGCGCAGGAAGTACTCGTTGCCCTTGGCGGAGGAGCCGATCAGGTTGGCCCGCCAAACGGTCAGCACGCGCGGCCAGTTGGCGGGGTCGTCCGGGTCCTCGCACGAGAAGCTCAGCCGGTTCTGCCGGAGTTGGCCGGCGACCCACTCCCCCGGATCGCCTCCGGCGGCGCGGACCCGCTCGCCCAGGGTGAGGGGGTTGTCGGCGAAGGTGGGCGCGGAGGGCATCCAGCCCAGCCGGGCGGACTGCGCCACCAGGTCGGCGGTGTGCCGGCCCGCGAAGAGCCCGCGGCCGGTCGGGGAGGCCAGCGCGTCGGCGCGGTAGGACTCGTAGCGCCACTGGTCGGTGTGCAGGTACCAGTACGGCGTCCCGGCCATCTGGCGCGAGGGCCGGACCCAGTCCGCGGCGGTCTGGAGCTGCTGCCAGCCGGCGTACGGGCGTACCTTCTCCTGCCCGACGTAGTGCGCCCAGCCGCCTCCGTTGACGCCCTGGCAGCCGGTGAGCAGCAGCAGGGTGAGGAACGAGCGGTAGATGGTGTCGGAGTGGAACCAGTGGTTGGTGCCGGCCCCCATCACGATCATGCAGCGGCCGTTGGTCTTCTCCGCGGTGTGCGCGAACTCGCGCGCCGCCCGCAGCACGGCGCCGGCCGGGACGGAGGTGAGCGTCTCCTGCCACGCCGGGGTGCAGGGCTGCGAGGCGTCGTCATAGCCGCGGGGCCACTGGCCCGACAGGCCGGGGCGGTGCACGCCGTACCGGGCGAGGAGGAGGTCGAAGACCGTGGTCACCCAGCGGCCGTCGATCTCCCGCATCGGCACGGCCCGGCGCAGCGTACGGCCTTCTTCGCTTCGTGGTCCCGTCCCGTCCTGGTCGAAGCGCGGGAGGTCGATCTCGACGCTGGCGCCTCCGCGCTCCTGGTAGAAGGTGAGTTCCGGTTCCACGTCGCCCAGATCGAGGTGCCAGCGGCCCTTGCCCTGCTCGGACCAGCGGTCGCCGAGTGTGCCGGGCGGCGCCACAGGAGCCCCGGCGGCCTTGTCGAAGAGCACGGGTTTCCACTGTGCGTGCCCGGCGTCGTCCGCGTCGGACTGGAGGCCGAGGTCCGCCGCGGTGACGAACTTGCCCGGCACGACGACGCCGTCCCGGCGCTCCAGCTCCACCAGGAACGGCAGGTCGGTGAAGGACGTCACGTAATCGGTGAAGTACGGCACCCGGCGCTCGACGAAGAACTCGCGCAGCATCACATGGCCCATGGCCATGGCCAGCGCCCCGTCCGTGCCCGGGTGCGGGTGGAGCCATTCGTCGGCGAACTTCGTCGCGTCGGCGTAGTCCGGGGAG
The DNA here is from genome assembly GCF_042800135.1 of Streptomyces sp. NPDC057654. NCBI lineage: Bacteria > Bacillati > Actinomycetota > Actinomycetes > Kitasatosporales > Streptomycetaceae > Streptomyces > Streptomyces sp. NPDC057654. The sequence continues at coordinate 7,790 of NZ_JBHVHQ010000161.1, forward strand.
ACCACCACCACCTTCTGGCCGCGGTAGCGGGCCTCGGCCATCCAGTGCGCGTCCGGCGTCCGGGTCACCGGCACGTTGGAGCCCCACAGCATCAGATAGGCCGCGTCCCACCAGTCGCCGGACTCGGGTACGTCCGTCTGGTCGCCGAAGACCTGCGGCGAGGCGATCGGCAGATCCGCGTACCAGTCGTAGAAGGACAGCATCGGCGCGCCGATCAGCGACATGAAGCGGGCGCCCACGGCGTGCGAGGCCATCGACATCGCGGGGATCGGGGAGAACCCCGCCACCCGGTCGGGTCCGTACGCGCCGATGGTGTGCACATGGGCGGCGGCCGCGATCTCCAGGGCCTCCTCCCATGTGACGCGCACCAGGCCGCCCTTGCCGCGGGCGTCCTGGTAGCGGCGGCGCTTGACCGGGTCCTGGGTGATCTCCGCCCACGCCGCGACGGGGTCGCCGAGCCGGGTCCGGGCCTCGCGGTACATCTCCACCAGGACGCCGCGCGCGTGCGGGTAGCGCACCCGCGTCGGCGAGTAGGTGTACCAGGAGAAGGACGCGCCCCTCGGGCAGCCGCGCGGTTCGTACTCGGGCCGGTCCGGGCCGACGGTGGGGTAGTCGGTCTGCTGGGTCTCCCAGGTGATCAGGCCGTCCTTGACGAACACCTTCCACGAGCACGACCCCGTGCAGTTCACGCCGTGCGTCGAGCGCACCACTTTGTCGTGGGCCCAACGCTCCCGGTACGGGGCGTCGTTGACCGACTGGTCCGGCCGGTACACGGCCCGCAGATCCGGTGTCGTCGCGGTCCCCTGCAACTGCCGGCCGAGCTTGAGCAAGCGCTCCGCCGCCTCCCCCGCCGCGCGTTCCGCTGCCTTGCGTGCCCCGAGATGCCCCACGGCCAGACGTCCCTTCACTCCGTACAGCAGCGCCCTGCGTCATGTGCTCTGTGTTCCGTGCTCAGCGTTCTGTGCTCTGTGCCCTGTGCTCAGCGTTCTGTGCTCTGCGAGCGGGCGGGGCGCGTTTCCGGGCCCAAGCCTGTCCCTGGATTCGGCGTCCTGACCGTTTCGCTGAACACAATTGGGCAGAGTTATACGCAAGCTTCCTTCCGCTTTGCTCTACCTGCCGCATGCATATGCGAACAGCGGATGCTCATTCGACAGAAGGTACGAATATTGTCGGTCCGGGCATTTCTGACGTCTCTCCTATTTCGAGTGCGTGTTCCATCGCGTACACGCCGCATTCATGCGGATCCGCCCGGTCAGATCACACGGAAGAGATCGGCGGCGGCATGCACGTCGGTGAAGTCCTCGACGGAACGGAGGTTGTCGCACAGGGCGTCCAGGACCGAGTCGGCTTCGGCTGCGCCCGGGGCGCCGACGGCCACGCCGAAGACGCGGAAGCCGAGCCGCTGCTTGGCCTCGTTCCAGCCGCGCATCCACTCCTCGGTGACGCCGCATTCGTCATCGGTGAGCATGACGATGTCGCCGCGCATTCGGGCAGCGTCGTCGAACTCCGCCTCCAGCAGTTCGCGGGCCGCGGTCAGCGGCGCCTGGTAGCTGGTGCCGCCGCCGAGGAATGTCTCCGCGAAATCGAGCACTTGGGCGATATCGGCGGGGCGGCCATTCGGGAAACGGAAGATCTGGATCTTTTCCGCGGCGGAGAACAGAATGCCGACGAAGTCACGCCCCGCGTGACGGGCCTGGTCCAGCAGCGCCAGGGCGCACCCCTTGGCCCACGCCTCCCGCGGAACTCCGCCGGGCCCGGTCGCGTACATGGAGTGCGAGGTGTCCACGCACGCGATCACGGCACCCCGGCCGGTGGCCTGCTCGCCCTGGGTGTCATAGAGCATCAGCTCCCCGGCGGCGTACCGCGCGGCGAACACGGCGCGCAGCTCGGGCAGGCCGAGGTTGGCGAGCTCGGAGGGGATGACCCGGGAGAGGTCGTCGCCGAGTGTGACGCCGACCAGTTCCCCGGTGGCGTTCTCGACCTTGCGGGCGCGCTCGCCGTCGGCCATCTGCCGGAAGCGGCCGATCAGCTCGGCCCACCGCGCGAGGCGGCTGGTGCGCAGCCGCTCGGAGAGCCGAGCGCGCCGGTCGAACGGCATCCGTTCCAGCTCGCCGGGGGCGACTCCCCATGCCCGCATGAGCGCGGCCTCGTCCCGTACGGCCTCGGCGGCCTGCGCCACCGCGTGCCGCGCGGCGGCGCGGAGGCCGGGGATTTCGGGGATGTCGGGGATCGCCGCCACGGGGGCCGGGGCTTGGGCGGTCGCGGCGGCCTCGGTCGCCTGCTCCAGGGCGTCAGGGAGCGGGGCGGCGCCCACACCCGCGGCCACACCCCCCACAACCGCGACCCGCTGAGCCCACCCCCCCCCGTCGGCCAGCACCACCGCTTACCACCCGCCTTCCAGCATCCGGCGCAGCGCGGCGGCCTGCGCGAGTACGGCCATGGCGGCGGCGTACGGGTCCCCGGCCGTCTGCCGACGCAGTGCGGCGAACTCCGGTGACTCCATCAGCGCGCCGATGACCTGATGGTCGACCAGCTGGGAGGGATCCATCTCCGCGCGCTCACGCAACCGCGGGCTCGTTTTGTAGGCGGCCAGGAACATGTCGGCCAGCAGGCTGTCCGTACGGCCGTAGCGCTCGTTCAACTCCGCGGCCAGCTCGCGCAGTCCGGCCGACTGGTCGTAGGTGTCGCGCCAGGCGATCCGGTCGAAGCGGTCCGCGATCACGGCCGCGGTGTGCCGTTCGTTCACGCTCCGTTCGTTCGCCCTCCGCATCGCGGATTCGCCGGCTCCGCTCGGCGCCTGCTCACCCATGGCCGCTGCCCCTCCCCCGGCGCTCAGAGCTGGGCCTGCACCATGCTCGCGTCCACGCCGAGGGCCTCGGTGAGCACGCGGGCGCGGACGGCGCGCCGGCGGCCGGCGACCCGTTCGATGGCGGCGGTGGAACGGCCGGCGCGCGCCGCTTCCTCGCGGAGCCCCTCCAGCCGCTTGCCCGCCATGGCGAGCTGATTGTGGGCCTTCCTGATGACCCACTCGCTCAGCGCCTCGCGCGACTGCCCGGCCATGGCATCGAGCTGGACCTCCAGCTCATCGATGGTGTCGGCCAGGTCGAGCACTTCCTTGGCGTCGGGGTTGACCAGGTGGAGCACTTCGCGCTCCACGGTCGGGCGCTCGGCCGGGGAGTCCCACAGTACGTGCGTCAGTACGGACAAGTCGGTCTCGCCGACCGCCGGGCGGCCGTCGAGGTACGCGGAGGCCTGGAGCAGGCGCACGGCCTGCCGCCAGCGGCGGTCGGAGGCGACCAGTTCCTTGCGGCGCAGGGCGGCCCGCAGCGCGCACACCGCGTCCACGATCGCGTCCGGCACGTCCACGGCGGGAACGGCCTCGTTCACGGCGTGCAGCAGCGCGTTCAGCTCGACCGTGGTCCGCGTCGGCGGCGCCGGGCGGCTGACGGCGGAGCGGACGAGCGCGGCGAAGTTCGAGGGGTCCGCGAGGTAGCCGACCTCGATCCGGACCAGCAGCCGGTCGTAGATCGCGGCGGAATCCTCGCCGCTGGGCAGCTCGTTGCTCGCCGTGATGGCCCCGATCAGGGGGCAGCGGATCGGCTCGCCGCCGTTCTCGGGGTGGTAGATCCGCTCGTTGAGGAAGCCCAGCGTCTCGTTGAGCGCCGCCGTCGAGCACTTGAATATCTCGTCGATGAACGCGACGTGGGCGGTGGTGGCGCGGCCGTCGTAGACCTGGCGGTACTCGCCGCGGGCCAGCGCGGCGACGTCGATGGGGCCGAACATCCGCGTCGGGGCGGTGAACTTCGACAGCAGGATCTCCCAGTAGGACGCGCCCTCGATCCTGCTCGTGAGCTCACGCGCCATTTCGGACTTCGCGGTTCCGGGCGGGCCGAGCACCAGCGAGTGCTGCCCCGCCAGCAGCGTCACCACCAGTGTCCGTACGACGTCGGCCCGCTCGTAGAAGCGGCCCGCCAGCTCGTCGCCGATCGCCCGCAGCCGCTGGGCGGTGGCGTGGGCGGTCGGTGCGCCCTGCGCGGGCTGCGGGGACAGCGGGGGCTGCGTGCCCTGCGGGGGCTGCGCGTCCAATGTGAACTCCTAGCCGGTGCGCCCTTGTCGGGCCGGGGCCTGTTCCCGGGAACGGTCCTTTGCCCGAGCAAGATAACGCGGGCGCCGGCAGCACCTTCAGTCCCCTCGGCCTCGGGCGGCTCCACAGGCGCACAGGCTGTGCCGGGCACTTCGCCGTCGGAGGATTCACTGACGTGATTCGCGATTTATTGCATCTGCACGTGCGCGCAGCCGGACGATGACACTCCGCTTGTGACCCGCTTCCCCCGCGCGAGTGAATGCCAGCACATTCGACCGGGCACCTCTCCTTGCCGGTCCTTGCCGACGTTTGACTTGCAAGGAAAGAAAGTGACCACTCCTGCCCATTTCCACGGCGCAATGCGATCGCTACGCGGCCGTTTCCGCCCCATCTTCCCATTATACGTTCAGATGCTCGTCGTTCCGGCTACATTATTCGGTCCACAGTGACCCCCACCCGGTTTTGCACGGGCTCTCGCGTTTGCGCGTCGGGGGATTGAGGTAGCGAATGGGCCACCTTCGGCGCTACCTTCTGCATTGCCTGCGACGGACATTCCAGTGGGACACACGCAGGTGGCCCCGGGGTGCGACCCGGGGCCGTTCGATCAGAACAGAGGTATCAAGATGTCCAATCGAAACAGCCGAGGCGTTTTAAAGACTTCCTCGACTTCCCGCGAAATTAGCATCCCATGATTCCCGGATTCAAGAATTCCGGCGTCCCGTGTCTGGGATATCAAGGTCCCGCCGGGCCCGCCCGTCATCGCGCTCATGGTTCTCGTCGCACCGCCCGCGCCGACGCACGAGACGGCCTCGCCACCCTCGGCA
>NZ_JBHVHQ010000162.1:0-12656 GCF_042800135.1 Streptomyces sp. NPDC057654
CCTTTCGCTGAGCACTCGCCACCGACCGTTGATGAACGACCGAGGAGCCGAACCAGTGTCGCGTCCGTCGCACCACGGCAACATGTCTGCGGCCCAGGCATGGGGCACCCCGTCCGCCAACCCGCCACGCCCCCCGCGATTCCCTCGACGCAGGCCTTTGCTTCTCGCCATCGCGGTTCTCGTCCTCTGCGCTTGTGTTGGTTGCGCCGTCTGGTTGCTCCCCGGCCGGTCGCACCCCGCGGCCGACGCCGACAAGTCCGCCGCGCCGAAAGCGGGCACGATGGCTTGGGCCGCAGAGGCCCGCACGAAACCGTCGGAAGGATCTAACACTGCCCTTGGCACGTGGTTCACCGACTCGCTGGTCATCAAGGCTGAACCGGACATGGTGACCGCCTACGACATCAAGCGCGGCGAAAAGAAGTGGTCGTTCGTCCTGTCGGGCCCCTTGTGTGCGGCCTCGCGCGAAGCCGACGGAAACCGGGTGGTCATTGCGACGTTGTTCGGGAAGGTCTGCACCGATGTCACCGCCATCGGCCTTCGCACGGGTGAACGTCCTTGGGAGCAGTCCATCGCCGCAGAAGAGAAGGCGGGACCGGCACTGACTCCCGCCAAGTGGCGTAAGGCTCCTCTGGCCATTGCTTTGCACGGCGGCTACGCGTACCTCTCCTGGGCCACGGGGGAAGAAAGCCGTAGTCTCGTCGACGGCAAACGTGTATCGCAGCAGAAGCACAAGGCGTGCGAGATGGTCGACGCAGCCGGCGGTCCCGAGCTCATCGCCACCGCCTACTGCGGCGGCACTTCCACGATCCGTTCGCTCGATCCGAGAAGTTTGAACAAACCCAAGTGGTCGACCCCGGCAGCCAAAGGCACCTTTGCCTCCTCGGTCATTGCCACCCGTCCCGTAACCGTGATGACCAGCCGTGACACAGGCGGAACCGCCTCCTTCGGCGTCTTCGACCCGGCCACCGGTCACCGACGGACGAACATCGCCGCCAACGATTTCTGGCAACTCGGCAGTTGCTTTCTGACAGCTACAGGCTGCACAGGAGCCTTGGTCGAAGGCGACACCCTGTACGTCGGCGGAAAAGGCATGGGCATGGCGTACAGCCTCACTGATGGGAAGAGCCGCTGGACTTACAAGTCCGACGCGAACCGCAAGACCTTCCCCGTCACCGTGTCCGGCGACGACGACAAGGTGGCCTTCTACGTCCTTCCATCCAGTGAACGCCCCGGACGGCTGTCCTACGTTTCGGTGAAGACCGGCAGCACGGTACGAACGATCACACATGCAGACACCGCACGAGCGCGTGAATCCACTATGCAGACCCACGGGGGGACTGCCCTGCGCGTTGTGGACGACCGACTGCTGATGGTCGACGTCAACGACATCCCCACTGAGACCACGGACATGATCCTGGCCATGGCCGACTAGGCCGGCGGTCGCTGCTGCCCGCTTGAGAGCAGCTCGGGGGGCTTCAGAGCAGGAGTCACGCAGGAACCTGTTACTGATCTGACAACATGCTTTGACCATTTTGACGTTGGGGTCGGAGCAACGAGTGGATAGAGTGTTGCAGCGGCATCACCGGTAACAGGGGGAGGGACATGGTGGAGCTGAGGGCGCTGAGCGCGTCGGTACAGACTCCGTTCGGCAAGAACCTGGTCAAGGAAGCTGAGACACTGGCCAAGTTCAAGAGCCGCGTCGACAAGGTACTGACCGATCTTGAAAAGTCCCCCGCGTCGCATAAGAGCATCGACCACCAGACGATCCCGGCCGACGCCTATGGAACTTTCGATTCCGCGAAGAAGCTGGCCGGCAAGTACGCCGCTGTCCATGAGCGCCTCTCGACCTTGTCCAAGACCCTCGGCGATCAGATCGAGGCCATGGGCCTGACGGCACTGGCCGCCGAGAAGGGCTACGAGGGCCTCGACGCGGAACAGGCGGCGCGGCTGCGGCAGATCCAGGCTCAGGCGCGCGAACAATACCAGCCGCCGAAAGCGATGGACGAGCACGGGCCGAAGCGCACTGGTGAGAAGGATCTCGGGAACCAGAAGGCCTGACGGGGGCGAAGATGGGAAAATTCGACGGGGAGAGCCACGAAGCGCTCTACGGCATGATCGCCAATGCGCAGCCGACCCGATTCAGCGACGCAGAAACTGCGCTGCGCAAGGCATCTGCCGACATCAACGCCATCGGCGAGGAGTTCAGGGCGCATGTCCAGCGTGTGAAATGGGAGGGTGAGGGCGGCGACGCCTTCCGTGCCTGGGGTGCCGAAATGGCGAAGCAAACTCTCGTGATGGCTGACTACACCCAGGATATCGGCGAGTGTATCGGCCATGCCGGGAAGGGGCTGAGCCTCGGCCAGAGCGAAATGCCTCCGGTGGAACCGTGCTACGTGGACCCCAGGAAGGACGCGGAGCGGAGGGCTTCTTCGGACAAGAGACGTCAAGAAGCCATCCAAGCCCTGGTGAAGGCGGACTCCTACGTAACTATCGCGCAGCAGAAGCTGGACGGGCTGAAGGAACCGAACTTTCCGCTGTTGCCGAGTGCGTTCTCAGGCGGCGTCCGTGACGCCTATGTCGTCCATGAGCAGTCGCAAGGGGGGCCGCATTCCGGAGGTGATGGACTCGGCGGCGGGTCCGGACGTATCACCTCGCTGCACACTACGGCCGGCCCCAATGGGGGAGCGGACGAGGTGTCCTCGTATTCTGCGCACCACAGTGGAACGGCAGGCGTTCACCACTCCGTGGACACGGGGCGGCACGCGGTCGAGACGAGTGGCACAGTTATCGACTCCACGGTCACGGCACCGTCTCCCGACAGTGCCAAGCACATCGTGCCTGACCACACGGGACCAACGAACACCACCGGGCCCATGGTGCCGGGGCCGGCAGTGCCGAACATGCTGACCAGCCCCCGGGGCAACGCGAAGTTCACGCCGGGGCTGAGCGGGGGTCTGCCGGAGAAGAGCGTGAACACGCCTCGGTCGACATCTGTCCCGCGTATCGGAAAGAGCGACGGAGTTCTCGGCGGTACACCTGCGGAAAGGCCGGCGCAGTCCACCAGTCCGCGCCTCCCACGAGGCACGGTCGTCGGTGAGGAGCGGAGCCCCATGGGACGGGCTCCTATGGGGCGAGCGCCCGTGGGCGCGGGAGGCTACGGTGCGGGCCCTGGTCAGCCGGGAGCATCGGCCAGTATCCCCGGCCGTCGGCCGGCATCGGAAGTGAGCGGCTCCAGCGGCGTTCCGCGTACCCCGCGCCAGCAACGTTCCGAATTCACCCAAGGCGGTTCGGGACTCGTACGAGGTACTCAGGCCGCAGGCGCCACTCCTCGATCCCGGGCTCAGGCTCCGGGCAAGCCCGGCCGGCGCGGTGGGGTCAGGCCCGACTATCTGACAGAGGACGAAGAGACGTGGACGAGCGGGCGGCGCGATACGGTTCCGCCGGTCATCGACTGACTCATCTGCCAGCTGTGCCACGCCTAGGAGAGCGCCGACGCATGCGAATCCAGATCCGGAAACTACGCCAACGCGCTTTGTCGGTCACCGCGTTGTGCGGTGTCGGGCTTGTCTCCATGGGAGGTGTCGCACCCGCGGCCGTAGCTGCGGACATCCGTTCCCGGCAGTGGTACTTGCAGGACATGCAGGCGGAGAACATGTGGAAGGCGAGCAAGGGAGAGGGAGTCACGGTCGCCGTCATCGATTCGGGCGTCAACACTGAACTCCCCGAATTGCAGGGGCAGGTGCTGGACGGAGTCGACTTCAACGAGAATCCTTCCGGTGCGCACAAGGACACGAAGGGGCATGGCACCGATATGGCTGCCCTGATCGCGGGCACGGGGGCCGGCAGCGGCGTTCAGGGACTCGCACCCGAAACCAAAATCCTCCCGCTCAAGGTTGCCGTCACCCAGCAGTCGAAGGAAGCCGACGTGCTCCTCGCGAAGGCCGTGCGCTATGCAGCGGACAAGAACGCTCGCGTCATCAACGTATCTCTGGGTACTGAAGGGCTTTCGTCGTACTTCACGGAGTCGCAGTCGGCGGTGGACTACGCACTCAAGAAGGGAAGCCTGGTCTTCGCCGCTGTGGGCAACAGCGGTGACAAGAAGAACCTTCCTGAATACCCCGCAGCTCTGCGAGGTGTTGTCGGAGTGGGTGCCATGGATCGCCAAGGTACGGTCGCCAAATGGTCCAACCACGGTGACCAGGTTGGACTCGTAGCCTTCGGCGACGACCTTCCGCAGCACTGTCCGCAGTCGCAGGAGATCTGCACAGGCGGCGGCACAAGCCAGGCCACTGCCCTGACCTCCGCGTCCGCCGCCCTCATCTGGGCGAAACATCCGGACTGGACCAATAACCAGGTCCTGCGGGTCATGATGCAAACTGCGGGCCAGCCTGCGAAGGCCAAAATGCCTAGTAAGTACCTGGGCTATGGCAGTATTCGCCCCCGTAAGGTGCTCGTTGATGGTGAAGGGAAACCCGGCCCGCCCGATGTCAACCCGCTCCTGGCGGCCAACCAGAAGAGCACGACCTCTGGTTCTCTGACGCCCGCCCCGTCAAGCGGGAAAACGACAGAGGGCGGCCAGGGGGAAGCCAAGACCGACAATGCCGCATCGGCGGAGCCGGAGAGTTCCGGTACCGGCGGTAAGACGGCCCTGTGGGCCGTCGTCGGTGTGGTGGCAGTCGCACTCCTCGGCGGCCTTGCTGTCTTCGTGCGCCGTCGTGCGAGGTGAGAGAAGTATGAATGATGAGGGAGGTGATGCGAGCAACTGCGATAATGGCGGTAAGCCCGAGCGATATACAGCGAACCCAATCCGGTTCGCGCACTTCAGTGAGCCAGGGGTGACAACCTTTATTGTCTCGCTGACAACTCATGGGGGAAGGTAGACCATGTCCGGCAATCAGAAGATCAGTGACGCAGCGTTCAAGAAGTTCTCGGACTCCATGGACGAGACGAGCCAGGCCTTTTCGTCGAATCTGCGGACCTTGGCGAACGCCATCGCCAACCTCGACGGCGGCCAGTGGAAGGGCGAGGGGCACGCGGCCTTCCGGAAGGCCCAGATCGCCCTCAACGACGACCACGACGCGGTGCGTCGGCTGCTCGACGGCATCCGAGAGGCGGTCGTCCTCACACACCGTGCGAGCGGCGCCAACGATGGTGAGATCGCTTCCAGCCTGAACAAGATCGATGTCAATGGCGCGGCGCCCGGCGGCCATCTCTCCAGCAAGATCGATGGCTACGCGTAGCAGACCGACAGTCCAAGACATCACCATCAAGGAATGGAGGGCCAAGTGTCCGACGGAGAGCTTGCAGTCCACTACGGCTCGGTAGAGCAGACCGCCAGCGACATCGAGCGCGTTGCGGCGCGGCTGCAGGAAGAAATCGAGAAGATGCGGTCGGCGGTCGCCAACGTCGCAGAGGGTTGGGAAGGTGAGGCCCACAACATGATGAAGCAGGCCGACGGCATCTTCCACTCCCGGAGCGTCCACATCCAGCAGACCCTCAAGGACGTCGCGAACCGCGTCCGCACGGGTTCCGCGCAGTACCACGCGACGGACAAGAAGGCCTCTCAGCTGTTCGACATCAGCTACTGAGCCTAGGGCGAATACGCCGCCCGCGACGGGGTGGGCAGCCGGCCAACGGCGGCCCACCCCGTCCGCGTACGCGGACGCACTTACTCACTTCAGGTCGAACTCACCATCCCGCGCCCCGAGCACGAACGCACGCCACTCGCCTTCCGTGTAGCGCAGCACCGTGTCCGGATCCGCCGACGACCGCATGGCCACCGCCCCACCCGGAAGATAAGCAATCTCCACCCGCTCCTCGGCCGCACCACCGGGTGCGCTGAGCCACTCGGCATCGGAGATGTCGAGTGCGTACAACTCAGCCTTCTCACGTTCATCAGCCATCAGTTCAGGACTCCTTGGGTGACGGCGGAGGCGAACTTGCGCCAGACGCCAGTGGATACGAGAGCGGGGACGTGGTTCGGTTACGTGCCACGGTTTATTGTGCGTTCGTCGATTGCGGTGAAATCTATGCAATGGCCGATGCTGCCGCTGCGTGAGACTTTGTGCCGCCGGATAGAGCCCGGACCATGAACCAGCCGAGCGATGCTGCCTATGCTCACTGACTGTAGCTCCCTGATCATTTCCTGGGACCGCCGTCGAGCCTCCGGCGGCCCGATGGGGGCGGGCCCGTAGGCGGGATCGAAACCCTCGACGCGTCGGTCCACGTCCTTCGGCCCCTCGCAGCAGACGGAGGTGGTGAGGTTCTCCACCCAGACTACTTCGCGAGCGAGTTCCGGAAAGTCTATGTCGTCGCCAAGTTCACCAGAGCGATTCCGCTAACTATGTGCGTTCTTGCAGAGCAGTTTTTTCGCTGCAAAGTCTCTGAAATTGACCATCATCTTCTCCAGGGTTCGGCGTGTGAGTTCCTTATCTGGAGAGGAGAAGGCGGAGAGTTCTAGTACTATATATTTTTCGGAATTTGGGTGCTGGGGATCTTTCGACGCATGCGAGACTGGCCGTTCGCAGGTAAATGTAGTCGCTGAACCTGTATCCCACACCCAACCCCTGTCGCGGACAGGGATAGATGACAGGTGAGGCCTGTCCTTGATGAGTGATCTTAGCTCCGCAGGGTTCTCCACAGGGTAGCGGTTGGCGGATGCCAGAAACGCCGTATTGCCGTCGACGTATACTGAGCAGATGGCGGATTCTTTACCGTTGTAGAGGTCGAAGCTGTTAGTGATGTCTGACGAGGCTTTTTTTCCCTCCGGTGCGATTTTTTCTATCTCGTTTCCGGAGAACGCGCCCCAGCACGCCGTATCGGGAATCTCGAAAGAAGCGGCTTTGTGCCCGTCGTTGCTGCAGCCGGTTAGGGCCACTGCACCCAGGGCCACGATCGCGATCGTAGCTATCGGCAAGGTTTTCCGGTAGGGCATGGCACGCTCTCTGTTAGTGGAGGACCTTGGGTTGGATGGTCTCAAGGCGCTCCTGTCGCACTAGCCCGTGCTCCGCGGCCCGCTGTATGGGCAGTCACTGCGCTTGTGGAGGCAACTCCCGCAAGAGCATCGATATTCTGTTCCGAAATCCCGCTTCCTCGGCAAGCTGTGCGTACGGCTGCCGCGGCAGATTTCTTTGTCGCCTCCTCGGCTTCTCTGTAGGTGATGGCGGCATCATGCTGTGCTTCAGATGTTTTGTCCTGCTGCATGCGGTCAACCATGGCACTGGTGATATCTTCCTTGAGCCAGCCAACCGCGTCACCGGCGCCAAGGGGAAGTTTATCGATATATTTGCCCCCGACAGAGTCGATGGTTCGATCGATCCATTTCGATTTTTCTTCGATCGCTTTGTTGAACTGAGCGTCCTTATAGGCCTGGTCTCCGTGAATGGCCTCAGTTCGCGCTTCAGTCATGATGCCCGCGATTTGCCCGCCCGGGTACACCGCATTGTGGATTGGGTCTCCAAGGTTGTCGTACTGGTCGCGATGCTTGACCACGTCATGCACCAGAGCGGTCGTATAGGCTTGCTGAGCGTTGCTGATTGAGCCATATGCGTCTGGATCCTGTCCGACTGCCCCAAGGAATTGCTGTAGATCGGCACTGGTGAACTTTGCGCCATGCCCAAAAGGCTTGATCAAGTGATTCTCATTTTCGAGCGTCATCTGCATGTCCGGCATGTACTCGGCTGCCATGTTGCCGAAGTTGCCGGCCAGTCCGCTCAGCACACCAGGATGATCAGGGTCCTTCCCCTCGACCAGTACAGGATGTGCCCCGACCTTTTCCACGACCCTTTCCATCACCTTGGCCATGGCCGCGGTATGGCGGACTTGATGTGCCCCGTCGTCGCTGGGGTCTCGGTGAGTGGTTGCCGCCTCCAAGGCGCTCCCCAAAGCTGTCTGCCCCGAGCGGGATTCCCTGCCCTTCACATAATCCAGCGCATCCGCATCAGGGTTTCGATCGAGCATGTAGTCGACCATACTCATCGGACGGGTGTCTTCCTTGTTGATTTTCCCGTCGTAGTTCGAGTCGTAGTGAGTGACGACCTTGTCGGCTGAGGTGATGATGCCGTCGTGGTTGCTGTCTTCCCTCACGGGCTCGTTGAAGAACGCGGTAGCGGCTTCCGGGTTGTGACTCAGCCCCTCCATCAGCCCGGTAAGCGGATGGAACCCCTTTCCGCCAGTCTTATCGAAGTTGAGCGTCGGCTGCCCAGACGATCCGTAATGGGAGCCTGCCGGCGCATTCCGGTCCCAGATCCGTGGATCCTTGCGCTCCATCGCAACCATGTCGCGACCGATCGTCGTCATGAAGCCGGCGTCGAATTTTCCGTCCCGGACGAGCGCGCCGAGGGCCTGATATCCGTATACCTCTGTGCCGAGTGTGGTGACGCGCGAGAGGTCGAGCTGCTGGTGACCGGCTTTTTGGAGGCCGGTAATCCACGTGGCATCCAAATGGGTCGAGCTGTGCTTGCTCGTGGCCACGCCGAGCATGGAGCCCATCTCATTCTGAATGTGATGAACGAGATTGATGCGCGTCTTATCGTGCAGCGATGAGGCATCCAATGCCACGTTGGCGTAGAAGTTCAGCGCACCCTTCGGGCCCATGGTCTTGTAGAAGGTGGTAGAAAAATCAGGATTCTTCGCGTTCCTGTCGAACAGTTTTTGCAACTGCTTAAGTTCGTCGAGGTTCTTTGCCGTGCCATCCTCGGCGAGATGATTGGCGATTCTGGTCGCAGTTTTGGCGTCGGCAATCGCCTGTGCCTTTTCTGCATCCTTGTACGAACCGTATTTCACCGTGGTGAAGTTATGGGGATCCTTGCCGGCGATGGTGCGTAGGGCGCGTGAAGTCGTTTCGTCGGCGTCGGCTGCCGCTTCCAGAATCTTGTTGATTTTGGCCACCACCGCATCGATCTTCTTCTGCTCAGCGGCTGGAGCCTTCATAAAGTTGAGGACGTCGTCGTTCTGCGGCTGCGCAACGAACGGTGGTGTGACTTTAACGGATCGCACGACGCCGCTTGAGCTGATGCTGAGTTCGTTCCCAGTGGCTTCATCCACTGCGGCCTGCAGATCGTTTTGGCACGTTTGGAACTTGGCGTGCGCCTCTTTGAGGATGTTTCGGATGCTCGTGGCCTCAGTGAGAGCGTCCGAGAATTCCTTGGCCGTCTTGAGGACGAACGGCTTTACGGCGGCGGCGTTTTCTCCTTGCCAATCCGCTTTCTTGGTCTTCGCGGCCATTCGCTTGTCGGCCACCTCCTCAAGCGTTTTGAGCTTCTTGACCATGGCGGTCCAATCGTCGACCGCCTCCTCAAGCTTCCCAAGGCGGAGATGGCGGAGTTCTTCGAACGACGGCACGTGAGCTCGTTCCTCAGTGGAAGTAGCGACTGATCTTGGAGGCTGTCAAGTATTCTCCCTCGACCTTCGGCATGCTGTTTGCGACTTTCTTGTCGTCTTTGGCGTGCGCGGCGAGGGAGTAGTCCAAATGGTCGGAAATAAGGGCACAAGCCTGCAGAAGCGTGTTTACCTGGTTTTCCCAGGTCTGGTTGGCATGATCCAGAGCGGATCCGGTGTCGAGGCCCCCGTCGGTGAGATTTGCTGCCGCGGTCTTGCTGTTGTCGTGAGCGTGTCGGCCATCAGTTTTAAGTTGGTTGTAGAGGTTGTAGGCGTCATTGCCGATGGGGCCGAGTTCATCGCTGCTCACGCTCAGGTCGGCGGTGGTGCCGGAGTCGGGGCCACCCGCGTCGACGTGGTTGATGCGGGTGTGAGTTTCTTGCCGCCTGGCGGAATCTGCCCGCAGTTGGTTCCATTCGGTCTTAAATGTCATTTTCCCCCCAGTTGCCAGCCAAGTCGGCCTGGCCGCAAGGCAGTTGCGTGTCCCGGGTCATCAGTGGACAGGCTATCAATGCGCAAAGCTACCAAGGGGGCACGTTGAGTCGCGCCCCCTTGAGTCTCTCCGGCGGGACTGATTACTGCTGCTCCGGCAGCCACCCCACCTGCACCAGCGGAACCCCCCGCTTGCGCGAGACGAAGAAGCCGCGGCCCGGCGGCATCGGGCGCGGGCGGACGCCGCCCAGCAGGTCGCCTTCGCCGGGGTCACCCGACAGGACGATGCCCTGTGCGCCGAGTTCCTTGATGCGCTGCATGAAGGACTCGTACATCGAGCGGGATGCGCCGGCCGTGCTGCGGGCGATGATGAAGCGGATGCCGACGTCGCGGGCGAAGGGGAGGTTCTCCGTGAGGACCGCCAGCGGGTTTCCGCTGCCGGTGGAGACGAGTTCGTAGTCGTCGACGATGACGAAGAACTGCGGGCCCG
Organism: Streptomyces sp. NPDC057654; assembly: GCF_042800135.1. NCBI lineage: Bacteria > Bacillati > Actinomycetota > Actinomycetes > Kitasatosporales > Streptomycetaceae > Streptomyces > Streptomyces sp. NPDC057654. The sequence goes on from NZ_JBHVHQ010000162.1 coordinate 10,301, forward strand.
TCCACCAGCTCCGGTCGCGGAGTTGCTGCGGGGTGATGTCGGGCTTCGGCGCGCGGCGCTCCATCAGGCCGTTCATCGCGCCCGCGTGGACGGTGAGCGCCGAGGCGATCGGCGCGTACTCCAGCAGATGCGACTCCGGGATGACGTCGAGCAGCGAGCGGCGGTAGTCGCCGACCACGATCTTCGCCTCGTCGGGGCCGTACCGCTCGGTGATCTGCTTGGCGAGGAGGCGCAGCATCGCGGTCTTGCCGGACTCGCTCTCGCCGAAGATGAGGAAGAACGGGTCGGTCTCGAAGTCCACGAAGACCGGTTCGAGGTTGGTCTCGTCGATGCCGATGGCGACGCCGTGCTGCGGGTATTCGAAGCCCTTCGGGAGCTCGTCCGCGCGGAGCCTGCGCGGCAGCAGCCGGACGCCGGGGGCGTGCGGGCCGGACCAGGCGGCGTCGACCGCGCGGATCATCTCCGTGGTCGCGTCCGTCATGGTGTCCGGGTCGCTGCCGGCGTCGATGCGCGGCTGCGCGCCCATGAAGTGCAGCTTCTCGGGCAGTTGGCCGCGGCCGGGCACGCCCGCGGGGACGTTCGCCGCGACCTTGCGGTCGAACTCGGAGTCCATGGTGTCGCCGAGCCGCAGTTCGAGCCGGTTCAGGAGCTGGTCCTTGAGGGAGGCGCGGACCTCCATGTTGCGGGAGGCGGTCACCACGACGTGCACGCCGTAGCCGAGGCCCCGGCCGGCGATGTCGGTGACGATCGCCTCCAGCATCTCGTACTCCTGCTTGAAGTTGCCCCAGCCGTCGACGATGAGGAAGACGTCCCCCCACCCCTGGTCGGCGTGGTGCCCCGCCGCGCGCTGGCGCCGGTACGTGGCGATGGAGTCGATGTTCTGGGCCCGGAAGTACTCCTCGCGCCGCCCGAGTACGCCCGCGACCTCCGCGACCGTGCGCCGTACCTTCTCCGGGTCGAGGCGCGAGGCGATGCCGCCGACGTGCGGCAGGTCGGCGACGGCGCTCAGGCCGCCGCCGCCGAAGTCGAGCCCGTAGAACTGCACTTCGGCCGGGGTGTGCGTGAGCGCGAACGCGGAGATGAGCGAGCGCATGAGCGTCGACTTGCCGGACTGCGGGCCGCCGACGACCAGCATGTGGCCGGCCGCGCCGGAGAAGTCGCGGTAGAGGACGTCGCGGCGCTGCTCGAAGGGCTTGTCGATCAGGCCGAGCGGTACGACCAGCCCGCCGAGGCGCGGGTAGTCCGCGGACGTCAGGCCGCGGCCCTCCACCGGGGTCAGCCCCGGCAGCAGCTGGTCCAGCGACGGCGCCTCCTCCAGCGGCGGCAGCCAGACCTGGTGCGCGGGCGCGCCCTGGCCCTCCAGCCGGCGCACGATCACATCGAGGACCGTGTCGGCCAGCGCGTCGTCGTCGCCGGGGACCGGGGCCAGCGGTGCGACCGGGTCCGGGGCGGTGTAGGTCACCGGCACCGGGGCCGCCGTGAACAGCACGGGCCGCCGCTCGATCGGCAGCGGCGCGCCGCCGAGGTCGGCGGTGCCCGTGCGGTACGTACCCGAGACGTACGCGGCCTTGAAGCGCGTCATCTCATCCGTGCCGAACTTCAGATAGCCGGAGCCCGGCACCGAGGGGAGGTGGTACGCGTCCGGGACGCCCAGCGCCGTACGGGACTCCGCCGCGGAGAAGGTCCGCAGGCCGATCCGGTACGAGAGGTACGTCTCCAGCCCGCGGAGGCGGCCCTCCTCCAGCCGCTGCGAGGCGAGCAGCAGATGCACGCCGAGGGAACGCCCGATGCGGCCGATCTGGATGAACATCTCGATGAAGTCCGGCTTCGCCGTCAACAGCTCGCTGAACTCGTCGATCACCAGAACGAGTGAAGCCAGCGGCTCCAGGGGAGCGCCCGCGGCCCGCGCCTTCTCGTAGTCGTGCATGTTGGCGTAGTTGCCCGCCGCGCGCAGCAGCTCCTGGCGGCGCTGGAGCTCACCCGTGATGGAGTCGCGCATCCGGTCGACCAGCGTCAGGTCGTCCGCCAGGTTGGTGATGACCGCCGCCACATGCGGCAGCTGCGACATGCCCGTGAAGGTCGCGCCGCCCTTGAAGTCGGCGAGCACGAAGTTCAGCGACTCCGACGTGTGCGTCACGGCCAGCCCCAGCACCAGCGTCCGCAGCAGCTCCGACTTGCCGGAACCCGTCGCGCCGACGCACAGCCCGTGCGGACCCATGCCCTCCTGCGCCGCCTCCTTGAGGTCCAGCATGACCGGCGTGCCGCCCTCGCCGACGCCGATCGGCACCCGCAGCCGCTCCGCGAGCGACCGCGGCCGCCAGGTGCGCGACACATCGACCGACCCGGCGTCGCCGAG
>NZ_JBHVHQ010000163.1:0-12639 GCF_042800135.1 Streptomyces sp. NPDC057654
GTTCTCATGTGCTCCAGCGTCGAGATGCTCCAGGTGGAGAGCTTGACGGGGGTACCGCAGCCGCTGCCGTCGCAGGTGGCCATGTGGACGGGCGCGCCACCGACGAACTTGAAGATCTGCCCCTGCTGATCCTGCGCGGTGGCACCGTCCGACGGCTCGGGCCGCATGTGGTCGAGCGCGGCGACACTCCAGGTGGAGACCTTCACGGGGCTGCCGCAGCCGACCCCGTCACAGGTCGCGAGCCGGACGGGTGCGCCGCCGACGAACTTGAAGATCTGACCTTGCTGGTCCTGCACGGTGGCGCCGTCCGACGGCGCCGGGGGGCCGGCGTCGATGACCGCCTGTGTGGTGGGCCTGGCGTCGGGGCACAGGCCGCCGTCGCAGGTGGACTGCCAGATCGGGGCGCCGCCTGCCATCTTGTAGACGCGGTGGGTGTCGTTGGTGCTGAGCACGGTGCCGTCGGGCAGCCCGTACACCGACGTCACCAGCTGGGGCTTGGTCGGCACGGTGACAGGACCGGGCGGGTTGCCGCCGCTGCCGCCCCCACCGCCCGGCGGGAAGTACTCGATCCTCCAGCCGGCGTACATCGGGACCAGCATGTAGGAGTAGTCGGCGAACCAGGGAAAGAAGGTGGAGTCCTTGTTGCACCCGGGGATCGTGTACGTCCGCGCGTACGTGGTCTTCCAGTAGTAGACGCCGTAGGAGACCAAGGCGTACTGGCCCGGCCGCACGGAGACGTTCTGCTGGACCTCGGTCCCGTAGGTGAGGCTCGTCTGGGCCGTGTGCCCGGTCGAGGCCGACGCCTCGAACTCGGCGGCCGAGAGCTTGGCGCTCACGCTGATCGTGGCCGTGGTCGTCACGCTTTCGGTGCGGGTGCCCGTCATGCTCGTCTTGGCCATGCCGCCGGGCGCCTCGATGCGTGTCGGTTGCAGGGCGGTGGGTCTGAAGTCCATGGTGCCGGGACCGACCTGGGTCTCACTGGCCACGTTGCAGTTGCCGCCCAACGGCAGCGGCGGAAGGTCGTCCGCCGCCGCCTGCCCCGCCCCGGCGACGAGGACCGAGGCCAGAACGGCGAGCACCGCCGCCCAGACCCGGCCGACGCGTATGACGGCCACGTGCATGGAAACCCCCCGTACGACACGCTGTCCCGTCTCGTCAGGAGCAGCCCCGGGGTCACTGTCCCGGCGCGGCGGCGGTCGCTCAACCGGCTTTCCTATGTTTCGGCTGTGACCGAAGGGTTGTGCGGGTGGGGCGGCCGGTGCCGCTGGTGCAGCAGGTCCGCGCCGAGGACCGTGAGGGCGTGCCGCGCGGTACGTCCGCTGCGCACGGTCGACACCAGGCCCGCCCGACGGAGCGCGGTCGTGTGCTCGCTGGCGGCCGCGGCGGAGATGCGCAGCCGCCGGGCCAGCTCGCCCGTGGTGCACCCGGAGCCGATCTCCGCGAGGACAAGGGTCCGGGTGCGCCCCAGCAGGGCGGTGAGGGCGGCGAGTTGGGCGCGGGTGGGGAGGCTGCCGCCGCCGCGCGTGGGCGTACGCCAGTCCGCCTCGCGTTCGAAGGGGTAGACGAGAACCGGCGGCAGCTTCTGGTCGTGCAGGCAGATGGGGCGTTTGCGGCAGAAGAAGGACGGGATGAGCAACAGGCCCCGGCCGCGGAGACGGACCTCGCGGTCCGGACCGGGATACGGCATCCGGAGGACGTCCTCCTGCAACCGGACGGCCGGGTGGATGCCCCGCAGCAGCTCCCGCACCCCGAGCTCCTCGCGCACCCTCAGCCGCATTGCGGACTCCGCCCCGACGCTCTGCCGGATGTGCGACCAGTAGGGCGCGAGAGCCGTCGTGTGGTAGTGGCGCAGCGCGTCCCGCAGAAGCAGGAGCGGCTTGGACTCGGCAGCGGCGAGACTCCGTACGTAGGGAGCCGACGCCCGTGCGGGGTGGAGCCGGCCGAGTTCGCGCGCCATACGGCGGGCTGGTGTCGCCAGCACCCGTTCCAGACCCTGTTCGAAGCCCTTGGTCCCGGCCGGGGTGAGGAAGTCCGGCGAGTAGCCGACCGGCGGCGCCAGCGAGAAGAGGCCGCCGACGGCCACCGGGTCCAGCTCCCTGGCCACTTCCGTCCGCCAGGGCCCGAACTCCGCTGACGCATCAGGCTGTTGCAGGGCATGGAGACTCAGCAGGGACTCCCACATCACATCCGGGTGGTCACACAGACCGACAGCCGCGTAGTCGGCGTCCGTGAAATGTATCCGCAGCATCCGCTCCCCCGTGTACGACGCGCGTGCGGACCCAGCGAAGCCTGCCGTCGGTCGCTCCGCCGGATCCCACAGTGATCGACGGCTAAGAGCCGGGGAAGGTTGCCCCCAAGGCACAGCTGACAGCCCATCAGAACGAGCGTCATACGAGCGTCAAGACACCTCTGAGAGCGTCATTTCAGCGTCAAGATATCGCCCGTAACGCCCACACCGCAGATAATGCGCTTCACCCAAACCCGCAGGTCAGGCAGCATTTGCGGCAGGTTTGAGGATCGCTACGCACTCCACATGGTGCGTCATCGGGAAGAGGTCGAAAGCCCGCAGAGTCACCGGGCGGTAGCCGTCCTCCGCGAAGTAGTTCAGGTCGCGGGCCAGGGCCGCCGGGTCGCAGGCGACATAGGCGATGCGGCGGGCTCCGAGCGAAGCCAGTTGGTGGACGGTCTGCTTGCCGGCGCCGGCGCGTGGGGGGTCGAGGACGATGAGGTCGGCGTCCTTGATGCCGGTGCGGGGGAGGATCTGTTCGACCTTGCCGTGTTCGATGCGGACGCGGTCGAGGTCCTGGAGGTTGTGGCGGGCGTCTTCCACCGCGCGCTTGGTGGATTCGATGCCGAGGACGGCGCCCTTGTCCCCGATGCGTTCGGCCAGGGCGCCCGCGAAGAGGCCGACGCCGCAGTACAGGTCGAGGGCCATGTCGCCCTTGCGCGGCATCAGGCCCTGCATGACCGCCTTGACCAGCATGTCCGCGGCCTGCGGGTGGACCTGCCAGAAGCCGCCCTCGCCCACGCGGTACGTGCGGTCGTCGGCGCGTTCGCGGACGAAGGGGCGGCCGTGGACGCGGTGGACGGCCTTGTCGCGTTCGCCCACGCGCAGGACCGAGACCGGCTTGTCCAGTTCGACGATGGGGAGGCGGCCGCCGGGCTTCGGCGTCAGGATGACCTGGCGGTCGCCGGAGCCGCTCGCCGCGATGGCCTCCACCGAGGCGATCTGCGGCCACTCGCGCTGCTCGATGCCCAGCTCCGTCACCGCCGGCGCCGCGATCAGACAGCGGTCGATGATCTCCACCTCGTGCGAGCGGTGCTTGCGCAGCCCCGCGCGGCCCTCCGCGTCCACCGCGTACTGCACGCGCGTACGCCACGCCGGGACCTCGCCCGCCGGGAGTTTGTCGCCCTCCGCCGGCATGACCGTGCCGTCCCAGCCCGCTTCCTCGGGGGTCAGGCCCGCGAGACGCATCAGCTGCTCAGCGATCACCTCGCCCTTCAGACGGCGCTGCGCGCCCGGCTTGGCGTGCTGCCAGTCGCAGCCGCCGCACTTCCCCGGTCCCGAGAACGGGCACGGCGCCTCCACCCGGTCCTTCGACGCCTCGATGATCTCCACCGCGTCCGCCCGGAGGAAACGGGAGCTCTCCTCGCCCTCCGTCACCCGGGCCTTCACCCGTTCCCCCGGCAGCGCGTGCCGTACGAACAGCACCCGGCCCCCGTCCGTACGCGCCACGCAGTGCCCGCCGTGCGCGACCGGGCCCACCTCGACCTCGTACTCCTCGCCCACCAACGATGATGCTTCGGACTCTTGCGGCATCGGCATCGGCAGCGGCATGGCGAATTGCTCCTGGGTGGTTCTGGGGGGAGGGGGTGGGGTGTCGCAGCCCGTCAGTCTACTTGTCCCCCTCCCCTGCCTCTTCGTCCCCGCTACCTCTTCGTCCCCGCCTTCTCCCCCTTCGGCTGCGTCACCGGGCCCCGGCGCACCGACCCCGGTGCGTTCCACTCCGCCCGCCTGCGCGCCCGCCGCTTCGCCGCCTCCGACGAGTCCAGCTGCCACGGCACCGACGTCACCATCACGCCCGGCGTGAACAGCAGCCGGCCCTTGAGGCGCAGCGCGCTCTGGTTGTGCAGCAGGTGCTCGTACCAGTGGCCGACCACGTACTCCGGGATGTAGACGCTCACCGCGTCGCGCGGGCTCTCCTTCCGCAGGCTCTTGACGTAGTCGATGATCGGCCGGGTGATCTCGCGGTACGGCGAATCGAGGATCTTGAGCGGTACGTCCATGCCGCGCCGCTGCCACTCCTCCTGGAGGGCCTTCGTCTCGGCCGCGTCGACGCTGATGCTCAGCGCTTCGAGCGAGTCGGAGCGCATGAGCTTGGCGTACGCGAGGGCGCGCAGCGTCGGCTTGTGGACCTTGGAGACGAGGACGATGGAGTGCACGCGGGACGGGCGGACCGTCTCGTCGTCCCGCTCGTCCTCGACCGCGATCTCCTCGGCGACCCGGTCGTAGTGCTTGCGGATCGCCGTCATCGTCGCGTAGAAGATCACCATTCCGAGCAGCGCGACCCACGCGCCGTGCGTGAACTTCGTCAGCAGCACGACGACCAGGACCAGCCCCGTCAGGAACGCGCCGAAGGTGTTGATCGCCCGCGAGCGGACCATGTGACGGCGCTTGGCCGGGTCGCCCTCGGTGCGCAGATGGCGGTTCCAGTGCCGCACCATGCCGATCTGGCTGAGGGTGAAGGACACGAACACGCCGACGATGTAGAGCTGGATCAGCCGCGTCGAGTCGGCCCCGTAGATGTACGTCAGCACGGCCGCCGCGCCGGCCAGCAGCACGATGCCGTTGGAGAAGGCCAGCCGGTCGCCCCGCGTGTGCAGCTGGCGCGGCAGATAGCGGTCCTGGGCCAGGATCGAGCCGAGCAGCGGGAAGCCGTTGTACGCGGTGTTGGCCGCCAGGAACAGGACGAGCGCCGTGGCCGCCGCCAGGATGATGAACAGCAGCGAGCCGTGGCCGAAGACCGCCTCCGCGACCTGTGAGATCACGGGGTTCTGGGTGTAGCCGGAGCCGACCGGCCTGCCGTTGTTCAGCAGGTCGGTGGCCGGGTGCTCCGCCATCCGCACCTTGGTGGTCATGGCCAGCGCGATGATGCCGCAGAACATCGTGACGGCGAGGCCGCCCATCAGCGCCAGCGTGGACGCCGCGTTCTTGCTCTTCGGCTTGCGGAACGCGGGCACGCCGTTGCTGATCGCCTCGACGCCCGTCAGCGCCGCACACCCCGACGAGAAGGCCCGCAGCAGCAGGAAGACCAGCGCGAACCCGGCCAGGCCCTGGTGTTCCGCGTGAATCGTGTAGTCGGCGGTGGGGGCCTTCATGGTGTCGCCGAGGACGAGGCCCCGGACGACACCCCACAGGATCATCAGGAACACGCCGCCCACGAAGACATACGTGGGGATGGCGAAGAGCTTCCCGGACTCCTTGACGCCGCGCAGGTTCATCACCGTCAGCAGCACGATGACGGTGATCGCGCAGAGCGTCTTGTGCTCGGCGACGAACGGGATGGCCGAGCCGAGGTTCTCGATGCCCGAGGCGATCGAGACCGCGACGGTGAGCACGTAGTCGACGAGCAGGGCGCTGGCGACGGTGAGCCCGGCCTTGGCGCCGAGGTTGGTGGTGGCGACCTCGTAGTCGCCGCCGCCGCTCGGGTAGGCGTGCACGTTCTGCCGGTACGAGGCGACCACCGTGAACATCAGCACGACGACCGCGACGGCGATCCACGGGCTGAAGTGGTAGGCGGACACGCCGGCCACGGACAGCACGAGGAGCACTTCGCCCGGCGCGTACGCCACGGAGGACAGCGGGTCGGAGGCGAAGACGGGGAGCGCGACGCGCTTGGGGAGGAGCGTCTCGCCCAGCTTGTCGCTGCGCAGCGCTCGGCCGATGAGGATCCGTTTCGGCACGTCGGTCAGTTTGGACACGCAGAGGATCGTAAGCGCTCGCGATTACGGTCGCCCACCCGCCACCCATGGGCCGTCCGGCCCGGATCGGCTCCGGTGGCGGTACGCGGCCGCTCACGGGTCGCTCCGGGCCCCTCGGACGGCGCTCGCGGGTCCCTCGCGCGCCCCGTCGGCCCGAGGGCGTCCACCTGCCCGTATGCCGTGCGTGACGCACGCTCGCCCGTACACCGTGACGGTCGGAACGCGCCGTCGCCCACGGCTACGGCTGCGGCCCGGAACACGCCCGCGGGCCCGGCCATCCCGCTGACCGGACCCGCGGGCCGCTGCTCACCGGATCAGACGGCCACCGTCGCGTGCAGCCGCGCCGGCAGGCTGCGGTGCCCGTTCGAGATGAACGACTCCACCGGCCGCAGCCCCTCCGGCGGGCAGGCGAGCGCGAGGTCCGGGAAGCGCTCGAAGAGCGCGGGCAGCGCGATCTCGGCCTCCAGCCGGGCCAGCGGCGCTCCGAGGCAGTAGTGGACGCCGTGGCCGAAGGCGAGGTGCTCCTTGTCGGGGCGGGTGAGGTCGAAGCGGTCGGCGTCCGCACCGTGCCGCCGCGGGTCGCGGCCGGCCGCGGCGTAGGCGGCGACGATCGCGTCTCCCTTGCGGAAGGTGATGCCGCCGTCCAGTTCGATGTCCTCGACGGCGTAGCGCAGCGGCAGGTTGGCGACGGGCGCCTCGACGCGCAGCGCCTCCTCGATCACGTCGCCCCAGCCGGCCTTGCCCTCGCGGATGAGGGCGAGCTGTTCGGGGTGGGTGAGCAGCAGGTGGATGGCGTTGTCGAGGAGGTTGACGGTGGTCTCGTGGCCGGCGCTGATGACCAGCAGCAGGGTGTCGACGAGCTCCTGCTCGCTGAGGCCCGCGCCGTCGTCCTCGTCGCGGGCGGCGATCAGCACGCTGGCCATGTCGTCGCCGGGCTGCTCGCGCCGCTGTGCCACGAGCCCGCCGAGGATCTCGTAGATACGGGCGTACGTGGCGGTGACCTCGGCGGGGTCGGCGGAGGTGTGGAAGACGGAGTCGACGCAGTCGCGCAGGCCCGCGCGGGTGGCCTCGTCGTCGATGCCGAACAGGTCGCAGATGACCTGGATCGGGATCGGGTAGGCGTAGCCCTCGCGGAGGTCCGCGGTCTCGCCGCGCGGGGTCGCGGCGAGGGTGTCGAGGAGGCCGGCGACGATCTCCTCGATGCGGGGGCGCAGGGCCGCGGTGCGGCGGGCGGTGAACGCCTTGGCGATCAGCTTGCGCAGCCGCCGGTGGTCGCTGCCGTAGGCGGTGAACATGTTCTGCACCGCCACCCAGGTGAACAGCGGCCACTCGGGGGATATCTCACCGTTGATCCACGCGGGCCAGTGCTGGCGGGGGTCCTTGGAGATCCGCGGGTCGGTGAGCAGCTGCTTGAGGAGGGCGGGGCTGCTTACCGCCCACGCCACCACGCCGTCAGGGAGTTCCACACGCGCCGCGGGCCCCTGCTCGCGGATTCGGGCGCCTTCGGCGTGGATGTCGTGGCCGGCGGGGTCGATTGCGACGGGGCAGGTCTGACGTTCCATCGACTGTCTCCAGGTGTCTCGTCGAACTGGTCGCGTACCGGGGCGGGCATGGGCACCGGTACCGGGGGAAACCGGACGGGGAGCGCGGTGAGGGCGCGGTGGAAGGGGCCGGGCCGCCAGACGAGCCGGTCGGCGGGGACGGCGAGTTCGAGGTCGGGGATGCGGTCGAGGAGCTTCTCGACGGCGACGGCGGCGATCAGCCGGGCGGAGTCCTTGGCCGGGCAGGTGTGCGGGCCGGCGCTCCACGCGAGGTGGGCGCGGTTGCCGCCGCGCTGCTCGGACAGGAGGCCGGGGTCGTTGTTGGCGGCCGCGTAGCTGATCACGACGGGCTCGCCCTCGCGCAGCCGGACGCCGCCGAAGTCGAGGTCGTGTACGGGGTAGTGGACGCCGTAGTTGGCCATCGGCGGGTCGAGCCAGAGGACCTCGTCGAGCGCGTCCTCCACGGGCATGGCGCCGCCGGAGAGGTCGCCCGCGAACCGGTCGTCGGAGAGCAGCAGACGCAGCGCGTTGGCGATGAGGTTCTGCTGGGGCTCGGTGCCCGCGCCCATCAGCACGACGAGCTGGTGGATCATCTCCTCGTCGCCGAGGCCGGCGGGGTGGGCCAGCAGCCAGGAGGTGACGTCCGCTCCGGGCTGCTCGCGCTTGAGGCCGATGAGCTCGATGAAGCTCTGGGTGGCCTGCGCGTTGGCGCGCTCGGCGTCGACCCCGTCGAAGATCGCGGACATCGCGCCCATGAGCCGCTCGCCGATGGCGGGCGGGCAGCCGAAGAGCTGGTTGAAGACCAGCAGCGGCAGGACCTTGGCGTACGAGCCGAGGAGGTCGGCCTCGCCGTACGGGGAGAACCGGTCGATGAGCGTGTCGGCGCTGCGCTCGACGTAGCCGCGCAGGGCGGCGGGGTCGACCCGGCCGAGGCTGTCGGTGACGGCCTGGCGCAGCCGCCGGTGGGCCTCGCCGTCGGAGAAGAGGCAGTTGGGCCGGTAGCCCATCATCGGCACGACGGGGTTGTCGGCGCCGACGCGGCCGTCGGCGAGGGCGCGCCAGCGGCGGGCGTCCTTGGCGAACTTCTCCGGGCTGCGCAGCACTTCGAGGGCGGCCCGGTAGTCGGTGACCAGGGTGGCGTGCACGCCGGGCGACAGCTCGACGGGGGCGGCCGGCCCGTACCCGCGCAGCCGCTCGTAGACGGCGGACGGGTCGGCGGCGAAGTCCGGCCCGTACAGCGGGGTGGGTCCCGGCTGGGCGAGCCCGGGGAGCGGGCCGCCGCCGGCGTGGGCGGGGCAGCCCGGCGGCGGGGCGCCGGCGTCGGGGCGGTAGGTCACGCGTACTCCTGGGCGGTGCGGGTCTGGAGGTATTCGACGAGCGATATGAGCGCGCGGGTGGAGGAGATCCGGTCGCGCGCGTCGCAGGTGATCAGGGGCGTCTCGGGCAGCAGGTCGAGGGCCTCGCGGATCTCCTCCTCGGGGTATACGGGCGCGCCGTCGAAGTGGTTCACGGCCACGGCGTAGGGCAGGCCGTGCTCCTCCAGCAGTCCCATGACGTCGAAGGACTGCTCCAGGCGGCGGGTGTCGGCGAGGACGAGCGCGCCGAGGGCGCCGCGGGTCATGTCCTGCCAGAGCCGGGTGAAGCGCTTCTGGCCGGGCGCGCCGAACAGGTAGAGGACGAGGCTGTCGCTGAGCGTGAGGCGGCCGAAGTCCATGGCGACCGTGGTGGTGGTCTTGGACTCGGTGCCGGCGAGGTCGTCGATATGCGCCCCGGCCTGCGTCATCGTCTCCTCGGTGCGCAGCGGCCGGATCTCGGAGAGCGCGCCGACGAACGTGGTCTTGCCGACCGCGAAGTGCCCCACGACCAGGAGCTTCGCCGCGGTACGGACGCTCTGCCGCAGATAGAGGTCTCCGTCAGAGGCGAGCGCGGAGTCCATCGAGCACCTCCTGAAGGAGCTGGGCCTCGGGCAGCTGGGCCGAGGGGATGGGGGACCTGGTGGTGATATGCCCGCTGTCCACGAGATCGCCGAGCAGCACCTTGACGACGCTGACGGGCAGCATCAGGTGGCCGGAGACCTCGGCGACCGACAGGGCGCCGCCGAGGCAGAGGTCCATGAGCCTGCGCTTCTCGGGGCTGAGGCCGCCGAGCGGCCGGTCGCCCTGCGCCATGACCAGCGTGACGAGGTCGAAGGTGTTGCGGGTCGGGTAGGCGCGGCCGTCGGTGACGACGTACGGCCGCACGAGTCCCTTGTCGCGTCCTGGGTCGCGCCGGGGCGGGGTCATGCCGGGCTGCCGGTACCCAGCCAGGAGGCGTCCTGCCGCGGCGGACTGGTGAGTTCCTTGCCGAGCCGGTCGACGAGCTTCTGCATGCGGTAGGTGACGGCCTCCATGTCGACCTCGTCGGTGGCGGAGACCGCGAGGTACGCGCCGGGGCCCGCGGCGATCAGGAAGACGTAGCCGTGCGCGAACTCGACGAGCGTCTGCCGCCAGGGGCTCTCCTCGTGCGAGCAGAACTCGCCGGTGGAGCGGCTGATCGACTGGAGTCCGGAGAGGCCGGCGGCCTGCCGCTCGGCCTCGTCGCGGCCGATGCCCTGGGAGTGGGCGCGGAGCATGCCGTCGGCGGAGAGCAGGATCGCGTGCCGCGCTTCGGGCATCTTCACGACCTCGTCGAGCATCCAGCCCAGCTCGTTGTTCATGTGGTCGTTCACGCGTGGGGGTTCCCTTCGTCTTCGGTGGCGTCGGCGGCGCTGCGGCCGGACCTCGTGCCGCGGGCGAACGCGCCCATGCGGCGGGCGGTCTCCTCCGCGGTCCGTTCCTGCGGGGGCTGGGCGGCGGGCGCCGCGCCGTACCCGGCATCGGTCCCGTACCCGGCGTCGGCTCCGTATCCGGCGTCTTGGCCGTATCCGGCGGCGGGCCCGTCCTGCTGCTGGGGCGCGGCCTGTCTGCGGCGGCGCTTGGGCAGGCCGCCCGCGGTGGACCCGTGGACCGCGCCGGGGGTCCCCGCGTGGGATGTGTACGGGGCCTGGGGCGGGGCCGGGGTCTCGTACGGGTCCGGGAGCTCGTCGACGGCGGGCGCCGCGGCCGGTACGCGCCGGGGCGGGCGCTGCTGCGGGGCCTGCGGCATGGCCTGCTGGGGCTGCGCGGCCTGCTGGGCGGCTCCCGGAGCGTCCGCGTCCAGGTGGGTGAGCAGGGCGCTGGGCAGGAAGACCACCGCCCGTACGCCGCCGTAGGGCGAGCGGGTGTCGACGGAGACGCTGAAGCCGTAGCGGGCGGCGAGCACGCCGATGACGGCGAAGCCGAACTGCGGCGGGTCGCCGAGCCGGGAGACGTCCGCGACGCGCTCACCGCCGAGTAGGGCCGCGGCCTGCTGCACCTCATGGCCGTCCATGCCGACTCCGGCGTCGTCGATGACGACGCAGGCGCCGTTGTGCACCGGCTGGAGGCTGACCTCGACGGTGGTGTTGGGCTGCGAGTGGCGGGCCGCGTTGTCGAGCAGCTCGGCGACGGCCAGCACCACGGGCTCCACGGCCCGGCTGATGACGGCGATGTCGGCCTGGCTGTGGACCTGGACGCGGCGGTAGTCGCGGATGCGGGACTTCGCGCCGCGCACCACGTCGGTCATGGCGGAGGCGGTGCGCTGGCGGCCCGGCCAGGAGCCGCAGAGCACGGCGATGGCCTGGGCGCGGCGGCCGAACTGGGAGTTGGCGTGGTCGATCTCCAGCAGGTCGCGCAGCACGTCGGGGTTGTCGTGCCGGTCCTGCATGTCGGAGATGGACAGCTGCTGCTCGTGGGCGAGCCCCTGGAGGGCGCGCATCGACGCCTTCAGGGCCGCCCTGGCCGACTGCTCGGCGCGCGCCTTGGCCCGGTCCCCGGCCTGGCGGAAGAGGTCCATCACGGTTTGCAGGCTGTGCGCGTACGCGGTGCCGGTGAGCCGCTGGTCGAGCAGGCCGGGCGGGGGCGCCGGCTGGTTCGCGGAGTCCTCGATCGCGGGGAGCCGGACCGTGGCGAGGTGGTGCATCTCCTCGTCCCGCGCCCGCAGGCTGCTCTCCAGGGCGGCGGCGCGTTTGCGGACGCCCGCGGTGATCTGCCGCTGCCGCACCAGCAGGACCAGGGTCACCGCCAGGGCCGCCGCCAGGCACCAGATCACCGCCGCCGGTATGTGATCAGACATCAATTCCTCGGGAACGAAAGGGACATGGGCGTGTGGGGAGGCGAGTCGGCGTCCCTGCGCCCGCCGTCAAGCGGAACGCGGTGATCATCCTAACCACCCCCGTGACCGTGTGTCCGAGTCTCGTCACTACGACTGAATGGAGGCAGTGGCCGCGATCCCAGGTAGCGTGGTCGCCGAAACGGCACGGCCGACCGGCACTGCCCCCGTGGTGGCCCCGGCAGGGGCTCGGAAGGATGATGAACGATGGCTGCCCACATCACAGCACTCAGGGAAGGTGCGAGGTAAGGGCGTATGCACATCGTCATCATGGGCTGCGGCCGCGTGGGATCCGCCCTCGCACAGACCCTTGAGCAGCAGGGCCACACCGTCGCGGTGGTCGACCAGGACCCGACGGCGTTCCGGCGGCTCGGCGCGGGCTTCGCCGGGCGCCGGGTGACCGGCATCGGCTTCGACCAGGACACCCTGCGCGAGGCGGGCATCGAGGAGGCCGGGGCCTTCGCCGCGGTCTCCAGCGGCGACAACTCCAACATCATCGCGGCCCGGGTGGCGCGCGAGATGTTCTCCGTCGAGAATGTCGCGGCCCGCATCTACGACCCGCGCCGCGCCGAGGTCTACCAGCGCCTGGGCATCCCGACCGTGGCCACCGTGCGGTGGACCGCCGACCAGATGCTGCGGCGGCTGCTGCCGTCCGGCGCGGAGCCGCTGTGGCGGGACCCCAGCGGCGGCGTGCAGCTCGCGGAGGTGCCCACCTCCGACGCGTGGGTGGGCCACAAGGTCAGCAGGCTCCAGGAGGAGACCGGGGTGCGCGTCGCGTTCATCACCCGGCTGGGCGAAGCGATCCTGCCGACCTCGCAGACGGTCCTCCAGGAGGGCGACCTGGTGCACGTGATGATGCGCACCGACGAGGTCGGAGAGGTCGAGGCGGCGTTCTCGGACGGGCCCGAGG
>NZ_JBHVHQ010000164.1:0-7680 GCF_042800135.1 Streptomyces sp. NPDC057654
GCAATCAGCCCGCCCGCGCTTGAGAGGACACCCGAACGCGAGCCATTCCAGCCCGTCCGGCGTTTGAGGACCGGGGCCCGGGGCAGCGCCCCGCCAACCCACCGGCCGCACCAACTCAGCCCGTCAGGGGGCACCTCCCAGCGGTAGCTGGGGGCGATTGAGGACACCCGAAGGCAAGCCCAATCCAGCCCGTCAGGGGGCACCTCCCAGCGGTAGCTGGGGGCGGTTGAGGACCGGGGTCCGGGGCGGAGCCCCGCTAACCGAAGAACAGGTTCACAACCCAATAGCTGAGCGCAGCGACAAGGGCAGCGGCCGGCATCGTGATGAACCACCCCATAATGATGTTCTTCGCCACGCCCCACCGAACGGCCTTAACCCGCTTCGTGGCCCCCACACCCATAATCGCCGAAGTGATCACATGCGTAGTGGAAATCGGCGCGTGGAACATGAACGACGCCGTGTACATCACCGAAGCCGCCGTCGTCTCCGCCGCAAACCCCTGCGGCGGATCCAGCTCGATGATCCGGCGCCCGAGCGTCCGCATGATGCGCCAGCCGCCCGCGTACGTACCCAGCGAGAGCATCAGCGCACAGACGATCTTGACCCAGATCGGAATGGGGTCGCCCACGTCCTCGACACCGCCGATGACCAGGGCCATCACCACAATGCCCATCGTCTTCTGGGCGTCCTGAAGGCCGTGCCCGAGCGCCATACCGGCCGCCGAAACGGTCTGCGCGATCCGGAATCCCCGCTTGGCCTTGTGCGGATTGGACCCCTTGAACAGCCACAGAATGATGACCATCACGAAGTAGCCGAGCACCAGACCCACGACCGGCGACAGGAACATCGGGAGAACGATCTTCTCCCAGACCCCCCACCAGTAGACGGTCGAGGAACCGGCCAGCGCGGCGCCGACCATTCCGCCGAAGAGCGCGTGGCTGGAAGACGACGGCAGGCCGAAGTACCAAGTGGTCAGATTCCAGACGATCGCCCCCACCAGCGCGGCGAAGAGGATCATCATCCCCTGCCCGCCGGTCGGCGTGTCGATCAGTCCCTCGCTGACGGTCTTGGCGACCCCGCTGCCCAGAAAGGCGCCGGCGAGGTTCATCACCGCGGCCATCGCGAGGGCCGCGCGCGGGGTCAGCGCCCGCGTGGAGACCGAGGTCGCGATGGCGTTCGCGGAGTCGTGAAAGCCGTTCGTATACGTGAAGAAGAGCGCGACCCCGATGGTCACGACAAGCGCGAAGGTGTCCACCGGAGGTCAGGACTCCTTGACCGCGATGGTCTCGACGGTATTGGCGACGTGCTCGAAAGCGTCCGCCGCCTCCTCCAGCACGTCCACGATCTGCTTGAGCTTGAGCACGTCCATGGCGTCGTACTTGCCGTTGAACAAGTGCGCCAGGAGCTTCCGGTGGATCTGGTCCGCCTGGTTCTCCAGCCGGTTGACCTCGATCCAGTACTCGGTGAGATTGCTCATCGTGCGCAGATTCGGCATGGCCTCGGCGGTCAGTTCCGCCGCCCGCGCGAGCACCTCGATCTGCTGCTCGACGCCCTTCGGCAACTTGTCGACCTGATAGAGAACGACCAGGTCGACGGCCTCTTCCATGAAATCCATGATGTCGTCGAGGCTCGACGCGAGGGTGTAGATGTCCTCACGGTCGAATGGCGTGATGAAAGAGGAGTTCAGCTGGTGGAAGATCGCGTGTGTCGCGTCGTCCCCGGCGTGCTCCGCTGCCCTCATCCGTTCGGCGATCTCGACCCGGGCGGAGGAATCCGCCCCGAGCAGTTCCATCAGGAGCTTCGAGCCCGTGACGATGTTGTCCGCGGAGGCGGAGAACATGTCGTAGAAGCTCGTCTCCCTGGGGGTCAGACGAAAGCGCACTGGGGGTCCTCGGGGTGCAGCGGATTCGGTCGACTTGATGCTAGGCGCATCATCAAGCCACGGCTAACTGGCATTCCATCAGTGTCGCCCATCGGGCAGAGTGCTCAGCAAGGGGTACCTGCCTCGACGTGCTCGGCACGGCGAATCAAGCAAAAGATCGGTACCATATACCCGGTGGGGGTATAAGGCCCATTCAGGACGACGGAGGACGCCATGACGACCACGGAAGCCGCAGTGAACGGCGCCCCGGGCGCCCCCGACGGGCCCGCCCCGACCGACGCGACCGCCGAGGCGCTCGCCACCGCCGACCACGACCGCGGGCCGCACGGCTACAGCCACCAGAAGGACCAGCACCGCAAGCGGCTGCGCCGGATCGAGGGCCAGATCCGCGGCCTCCAGCGCATGATCGACGAGGATGTCTACTGCATCGACATACTCACGCAGGTCTCCGCCAGCACCAAGGGGCTCCAGTCCTTCGCCCTCCAGCTGCTGGAGGAGCACCTGCGGCACTGCGTGGCGGACGCGGCCACGCGCGGCGGCGAGGAGATCGACGCCAAGGTGGCCGAGGCCACCGCCGCCATCGCACGCCTGCTGCGCACCTGACCGGGCCCCTCTCGTCCCGGCCGCCGCACCGGAACCCGTCAGCGCCGGGAGTCCGGCCGCCGCCTGGATTCCGGTCCCTGCGCGGACTCCGGCCGCCGCTGCGGGACCACCCTCAGCACTTCGTCGATACGGTCCGGACTGAGCCGTTCCTCGTCCGCGCTGGACGCCGCGATCATCAACTCGCCGTAGAGATCGATCTCGACGAGGGCAGCCACGGGGTCCGACGCACCGGACGAAGGTCGACGCGAAACCACGGGTTCCACCTCCTTCTCCGATCGGCGACTTACCAGCGTACGGATCGCCGCACACCCCGTGCATGGCACAGACGGACCATTTCGATGGCCCGCCCCGACGGTCCGCTCCGACGGTCTTCGGCTAATTCCCCGGAGAAACAACCTTCCCCGTATAGATATCCCCCGCCGCGGGCAGCCGCACGGTGACTTTCGTCCCAAAGGCATACAGCTCCACCGTGGACGCCACATCCATCGCGCCGTGCTCGGCGTCCGAGACCCTGAAGCGGTGCCGGACCTTGCGCAGCCGCCCCTGTTCGTCCAGGTAGGCGTCGCAGGCGACCGTACGACCGAAGAACCCTTTCGCCGCCGCGGCCAGCGCCTCCTGCTGCCCCGCCGAGGCGGCCTCGGCGGCCCGCCCCAGGTCGCAGCTGCCCTTGAAGTGCCGGACGGTGGCCCCGCCGGACCGCTCGCTCCCGGCGTACTCCACCCGCCGCGCCCCGCGCAGCAGTTCCGCGGCGGCCAGCGGATCGGTCGCCCCGTTCGCGACGAGATTCCCGTCACCGAGCGAGCCCGTGGCCAGCCGCACCCACTTGTCCTCGGGCACGCCCGCGCCGCGGTTCCTCATATAGAGCGCGCCGGGGGCGAAAAGCTCGGTGATCGACGCGCTCCCCTCCGACCCGGCCGCCCCGGCAGCCCCCGCCGCCCCGGCCCCCGGATCCGGCACGCGCACCCGCAGCCGGCCCAGCGAGTCCCCGAAGCCGTAGCCGCCCGAGCCCGCGATGGTCAGCCGGGTGCCGCCGCTGACGGTCTCCAGGTACGTACGGACGCGGGCCCCGCCCGCCCCGGCGAGCACATCGGCGGCGTGCCGCACGGCGTCGAGGGCCTCGCCCGGAGTGAGCGCGCCCACCGCGCGTACGGCCGCGGCCCTGTCGCCGGTGGCGGCGCCCGTGGAGCAGCCGGCCGACGTCAGCAGCGCGATCCCCACTGCCACGGCGGTGGCGACGGCCGCGCCCCCGCGTCCTCGCTCCTGCACCGCCATCGCCGACCGACCCCCTGGTCCCACTGGTCCCGCTGCGCCTGGACACCCGCCCCGTTCAACGACGGTTCCGGGGCCCCGTCACGGCCGGTAGCGTGGTCACGTGTCCGAACCGATCCCCCGCGCCCACCACACGACCACCACGGAGAACGGCTCCTTCTGCATCGCCCGATGTGCGTGCGGCTGGTACGGTCCGGCGCGCCGGGCCCGTGCGCGTGCCCGCGAGGACGCCGATGCCCACCTGGGCGGAACAGGTGACGGAACCCCGTACGCGGGTAGGCCATCTGTCTGAACGGACGTGACCGAGCGGCGGCGCGGCCACCGCGCGCCTGGGTCATGGCATGAGCACGGCATAGGGGGCAGGTACCACGATGGACAGGCGCAGACTGCTGGCGACGGGCGTCGGGCTGGCGGCGGGCGGCAGCTGGCTCGCGGCGTGCAGCGGTGAGGCGAGCCACGCCGTCCCCGACGGCAACGGCTCCTCGGCCCCCGGCCGCAAGCCGTCCGTACCGCCGAGCCGCAAGGCGCACGACCCCGACTGGACCGCGCTCGGCAAGAGCCTGGACGGCGGCCTCATACGCCCGGACGACGCCGACTATCCGACGGCCCGTCAGCTCTACAACACCCGGTTCGACAACCAGCGCCCGGCCGCCGTCGCCTATGCCGCCGGCGCCTCCGACATCGCCGAGTGCCTCGCCTTCGCCCGCCGCCACGGCACCCCCGTCTCCATCCGCAACGGCGGCCACAGCTACGCCGGCTGGTCCAGCGGCAACGGCCGCCTGGTCATCGACGTCTCCCGGCTGAAATCGGTCCGTACGACCTCCTCGACCACCGCCGCGATCGGCGCGGGCGCCAAGCTCATCGACGTCTACACGGGCCTCGCCGGACAGGGCGTCACCATCCCCGGCGGCTCCTGCCCCACGGTCGGCATCTCGGGCCTCACCCTCGGCGGCGGCCATGGCGTCGTCTCCCGCGCGTACGGCCTGACCTGCGACAGCATGACGGGCGCGACCATCGTGACGCCCGACGGCAAGACGCTGGAGTGCGACGACACCCACAACGCGGACCTGTTCTGGGCGCTGCGCGGCGCGGGCAACGGCAACTTCGGGGTCGTCACCGAGCTGCGGTTCCGTACCCGGCGGGCGGCGAGCGGGGCGACCGGCTATGTCTCCTTCCCCTGGTCACGGGCGGCGGCGGTGCTCCGCGCCTGGCAGAAGTGGGGGCCCCAGCAGCCGGACGAGATATGGACGGCGTGCGATCTGTCCGTGACGGCCGGGCAGGACCCGACCATCGCCGTCTCCGCGTTCACCATCGGCACGGCGGGCGACCTGCGCAACGCCATGGACCGGCTGGTGGAGTCGGCGGGCGGCTCCGCCGGTTCCGTGACGGTGTATCAGCACACCTATCTCGACACGATGCGCCGCTACGCGGGGTGCGGCACGAAGTCGGCCGAGGAGTGCCATCTGCCCGGCGGCACGCCGGGCCGCCGGGCGAGCGGGACGCTGGGGCGCGAGACGTACGCGGCGCGCTCGGACTTCTTCGACCGGGAGTTGACGGCGCTGGGCCTCCAGACGCTGGTGGGCCAGTTCGAGCGGTTCAGCCAGACGGCGGGCAGCGGGAAGGGCTCGGTCCAGCTGACGGCGATGGGCGGGGCGATCAACCGCGTGAAGCCGCTGGCCACCGCGTTCGTCCACCGCCGCCAGCTGTTCCTGGCCCAGTATCTGACGTCGTGGCAGTCGGGCGGCTCCGGCTCCGCCCAGACGCCGTGGCTCGACGGCATCCACTCCGCCATGCGCCGCTTCGCCTCCGGCGCCGCCTACCAGAACTACGCCGACCCCGGCCTCAAGGACTGGCGCAAGGCCTACTACGGCGACGCCGCCGACCGCCTCACCAAACTCAAGGGCCGGTACGACCCGAACCGCGTACTGGACTTCCCGCAGGCGCTCTGAGGCGGCCCTCGGTCCGCTCTACGCGGCGAGGTCGTTGTGGCGGTGGCGTGGCTCCGGGAGTTCCGCCTCGTCCGCGGGGTCCACGGCCGTCGGGCGGGGGCGCGGGCGTACGAGCCGGCCGGCGCGGGACTCCGCGAGCCTGGTCATCAGGGGCGTGAGGAGCATCATCGCGAGCGGGGCGAAGAGGAGGGCCACGGCGGTGCCGAGGGCGAAGCCGCCGATGACGTCGGTCGGGTAGTGGACGCCCATATAGACGCGGCAGAAGCCTTCCAGCAGGCCCAGGGCAATGCCGGCCAGGCCGTACTTGCGGTTGGCGCAGAACAGGCCGACCCCGACGGCCATCGTCAGCGTGGCGTGGTCGCTGACGAAGGAGAAGTCGGTCTTGCCCTTGACCAGGACGTCCAGGCCCTGGTGCTCCATGAAGGGCCGCTGCCGCTGGACCAGGTCCCGGATGGGGATGTTGACCAGCAGCGCCAGCCCGGCGGCGACCGGGGCCCAGACCAGGCCGGCCACGGCCACCGGCGCGTCGGCGCGCTTGCGCGCGCTCCACCAGGCGAAGACCATCAGCACGGCGAGTCCGATGACGATGCCGTACTCGCCGGTGAACTCCACCACGCGGTCGAACCAGTGCGGGGCACCCTTGGCGAAGCCGTTGATGTCGTAGAGAACGCTGACGTCGGGGTTCGAGCCGTCCATCGCGAGTCCAGCCATCTGTCGCGGCCCCTTATCTTTCGCCTGTCACTACGTGCAGCTGCCAACCCCCGTGGTCGATAACGCCGGTAACAGCGCGCCGCGTGCCCACCCCAATGGAACGTCAATGCCCTGGCCGACGTTCCGTTCTCCACTCAATGATCACCAGGACGTTACCGAAGGGTGACCCATCGTCGCAGCTCAGGGCAGGGCTTCTACGCTGCGTTGGGTTCGGGCAGCGCTTTCGCGCCATCCTCGGTCACACGCGTCGCACCGATGTAATCGGGTTTATCAATCTTGTCGTACCGGATCACCGCACCGGTGTACGGCGCGTTGATCATGTAACCATCCCCGACATACATCCCCACGTGGTGAATGCTGCGCGGGTCATTCAGGTCATTGGCGAAGAAAACGAGATCGCCCGGCATCAATTCGTCCCGCTTGGGATGTTCACCCGCATTCCACTGGTCGTTCGCGACACGCGGCAGTTCGATGCCCACCGAGTGGTACGCGGCCTTCGTCAGCCCCGAGCAGTCGAACCGCCCGCCCTGGTCCGCCGTGCCGTTGCCGCCCCACAGATACGGCGTGCCGAGCACCTTCTGCGCGAAGTAGATCGCCCCGGCCGCCTGTTGCGAGGGCGCGACCCGGCCGACCGGTTTCGAGAAACTCTTCGCCAGCGTGCGGATCGTCTTCACATAGCCCTGGGTCTCCTGGTACGGCGGCACCCCGGCGTTCTTGATCACCGCGTACGCGCCCGCGTTGTACGAGGCCAGCATGTTGTCCGAGACGTCGCCCGGCACGTTCTTCACGTACTTGGCCAGATCGCAGTCATACGTCGCCGCGGACGGAATCGCGTCCTCCGGATCCCAGATGTCCTTCTTGCCGTCCCCGTTGCCGTCGATGGCGTGGGCCTCCCACGTGCTGGGGATGAACTGCGCTATCCCCAGCGCGTTGGCCGGACTCACGGCCTTCGGGTTCCAGCCGCTCTCCGAGTACAGCTGCGCCGCCAGTAGCGGCGGGCTCAGCGCCGGGCAGAGATTGCCCCACTTCTGCACCAGCGCCTGATACTGCGCGGGCACCGCGCCCTTCGCCAGCCCGACGGCGCCGGCCGTGCCGCCGCCCGTCAGGCTTGAGGCGGCCGAATAGACCCCCACGACCAGCAGGCCGATGAAGCAAAGGGACATCCCGATACCGACGCTGACGCCCAACCAGACTTTTCGCACCCCGTCGGCCTGCCCCCCCCCCCCCCCCCCCCCAACAAAGGTGGGGCCCCGCGGGCGAACCCCC
>NZ_JBHVHQ010000164.1:7690-12578 GCF_042800135.1 Streptomyces sp. NPDC057654
TTTTCGCACCCCGTCGGCCTCCCCTGCCCACCCACCCACGAATCCTTCGTTCCGCACGGTACGGCTACCCGCCCCCACCTGGCGAGAGTGCCTCGCCCGACTCCTCTATCGTGGGTGCCGGCGTCAGACCGGACCCGCACAAGGGGGCACAGTGACGGAACTCAACTGGCAACAGGCCACCGACGGCACCGAGAAGGAGTTCCTCGAAGTCGCCTTCGGCGACGACGGCAACGTCTATCTGCGCGAGAACCTCAAGCCCGACGAGATCGTCATCACGACCCGAGCCAAGTGGGACGCGTTCGTCCTCGGCGTCAAGGCGGGCGAGTTCGACCACTTCGTCGAGGACTGAAGGATCGGGGACCGAGGAATCGGGGACCGAGAGACCGAGGGCTGAAGAACCCACGGCGGGCGGGCCGAGGGCCGACGGCCCTCCGGCCCGTACGCCGCCGCGCGCCGCGACCACAGCGCTCATCACCGCGTCGCGCCCTGCCCGTGCCCGTCCGAGTCGTCCGGCGTGTCCGTCGACACCGCCTCGGGACCCTGCGAGCCCGTGACGTCCGGGGCGAACACGGACGCCCCGATCGCCATCGCCGCTACGAAGGCCACCCCGCCCGCGACCACGCCGAACAGCACCTTGTGCCCGCGCAGCCACGCCCGTACGGCGCCGAGCCCGGTCGGGGCCGCACCGCCCCGGCCGCCGCCCCCGCCCGTGAGCTCCCTGGGCCCGCCGCCGCGGGTCGCGCCTCTGCTGCCGCCCGCGCTTCGGCCCGCCGCCCGTCCCGGTGAGCTCCGCCCCGTCGAGCTCCGGCTCGCGCTCCGGTGCCCGGCCGACGGCAGCGCGTACGTCGTCAGCGACTCCCTCTCCGGGGCCACGACCGGGGCGGGGGCGACCACCGGCGCGGGCTCGGGCACCGGCAGGGGCTGGGGTATGTCGCGCCAGGCGCCGCTGCCGAACCAGTCCGCCGCCTCCTGCGCCGTCGGCCGGTCCTCCGGCTGCTTGGCCAGCATCCGCAGCAGATACGTCTCGAAGGAGCTGGGCAGCCCGCCGCAGTACTGCCGCGGCGGCACCGGGTCGGCGTCGACGTGCTGGTAGAGCAGCGCGGTGGGGGTGTCGGCCCAGAACGGCGGCTGCCCCACCAGCAGCTGATAGAGCACGCACCCCAGCGCGTACACATCGGAGCCCGGACCCGCCGCCCGGCCGAGGGCGCGCTCCGGCGCGAGGTAGGTGCTCGTGCCGACGATCTGGCCCGCGCTCGTCAGCCCCGCCGACGTCTCGTCGACGAACCGGGCGATGCCGAAGTCGCCTATCTTGAGCGTGCCGTCGGCGTCGGTCATCAGGTTTCCGGGCTTCACGTCCCGGTGCACGACCCCCTGCCGGTGCGCCGCCGCCAGCCCCGCGGCCGCCTGCGCCGCGATGTCCGCCACCCGCGCCGGGGCGAGCGCCCCGCCCGCCGCCGACGACAGCTCCTGCGCCAGGCTGGGCCCCTGCACCAGCTCCATGACCAGGTAGAAGCGCCCTTCCCAGGCGCCGAAGTCGTACACGCCCACGACTTGATGGTGATTCAGCCGCGCCGCGGTCTGCGCCTCCATGCGGAAGCGCATGGCCGCCGATTCGTCGCCGTCGTTGCCCAGCAGCAGCTTGACCGCGACCTGACGGCCCAGCACCTCGTCGGAGGCCCGCCAGACTTCGCCCATTCCGCCGCGTCCGAGCAGATCTCCCAACCGGTACCGATCGGCAACCAGCACCCGTACCATCCTCGATCTCGTTGCATCCCGAGCGTGCGCGGGACGCGGTGAATGCGTTAAATCCTCTCGACGGCCGCAGCGCGCAGCGCATATGAGGGAGACCGCCACAGCGTACCCACCGAACACGCGGTCGTTTGAACATCGGCACCGGCCCCCACCTCGACGATCATTGCTCGGCGTCTATACGCGTGGTACACAGAGTGACGATAGGGCACCCCACTGACAACGCCGCGCGTCACCGACGGGGACGAAGTGACCAGCGGCACGTGCGGGTCCTGCAAAAAATGACGCCAAGTCGACATGCGTTCGCGGCTTTGTCAGCGAAGATAGGGCCTGACCTCCGTCACCGCGGCGGAGGGTGTAAACAACTACCCATAAGGGGCGGTGAGTTACAAATGCTTTTGGCAGCCGCAAAAGGCGACATCACCACCATCATCGGCGGAATCGCCCCCGACTGGGGCCCGTTCGGGACCCTGGGCAACGAGGCCCGCATCATGGTCGAGGTCGTGATGGCCGTGGCCATCCTGCTGTGCCTGGGCATCGCGATCTGGGGCGCCGCGAAGCAGCGGATCGGCGCGACGGCGCTGCGCGACACCTTCAGCGCGGAACAGGGCAAGGGGCTGATCGTCGCCGGGCTCACCGGTGTGTTCATCATCGGATCGCTGGGCACCCTGTTCACGATCGTCTACGGAATGGCCGTCTGACCCCCCTCCGCAAACCCGTCCGCAAACCCGTCCGTAAACCCGTCCGCCGGCTCGTTCGCCATCCCGTCCGCAAACTCGTACGGCGAGCTCGCGCGACAAACCCGTACAACTCCCCACCTAGCACCACCGAATCCCCTCCGCACCCCACCATCCCCCGCCACCGCCGCGCATCGTCCCCCGCGCAGACTCTTCTCCCGTCCCCGAACTCTCACAAGTCCCACCCCCCGCACCAGAGGCTGCCTGCTGATGCCCACTCACCCCTCCTCGCCCGCAACCCCTTCCGCGCCGCTACCGTCATATACGGGCAGCCTGTCACCGACGACGTTTGAGGGGGCTTACGAGCTATGAGTCTCGACGGCGACGACGGCTACGGCAGTGGCGGTGACCACGGCAGAGGCGGCAGAGCGGGCCGGGGCAGGGGCAGCCCCGACGACCAGGGCCGCCCCACCCGCACCCGGCTGCCCGAGGGCGAGGGCGACTCCTTCGACAGCGCCCGGCGCGGCCGTACGGGCTTCAGCAGCCGCAATCTGATGACCGTCGTCGGCGTCGTGGTGCTCCTCGTCGCCGCCATCGCCTTCGCGAACCGCAGCGGCGGCAGCGGCGGCAGTGACGGGGGCGACGGCGGCGACAGCGCCAAGGGCGGCGGCAAGGGCGCCCACGCCCAGGCCACGGCCCCCACCGGCGTCAAGCCCGTGGACGGCAAGGCCGACGGCATCGCCAAGGGCTTCGCCCACACCGAGCAGGGTGCGCAGAGCGCCGCCGCCAACTACGCGGTGGCCCTCAGCTCCGACGGCATGTTCCGGAGCGAGACCCGCCACCGGATCGTCGCCGCCGTCTACGCGCCCGACGCCGTCACCGCCCGGCAGGGCGACTACGACAAGGCGTACTCCGGCGAACGCTCCGTCAAGATCGGGCTCAAGAAGGACGGCACCGCCCCGGCCGACACGACCTTCGTCTCCCGCACCAACCCGGCGGGCACCAAGACCGTCTCGTACCAGGACGACACCGCGAGCGTCGCCGTCTGGTATTCCACGCTCTTCGGACTGGCCGGCGAGTCCTCGAAGAACCCCGTCTCGGAAGGCTGGTTCACCAGCACCTTCCAGCTGAAGTGGGTCGACGGCGACTGGAAGGTCACGGCCTTCACGCAGAAGGACGGGCCGACCCCGGTCGGCCGCGACCAGGCCGCCTCCTCCGCCAAGGACATGTCCGACGCTGTGCAAGGTTTCGGAGGGTTCACCTATGCCCGGTAAACGCCGCCGACCGACCCGCGCCCTGACGATCGCCGGAGCGTTCGCCGCGGTCCAGACGACCGCGGTCCTGCTGTCGGCCAGAGCCTTCGCCGCCCCCACGCCGCCCGCGACCCCCGGTTCGACCAACAGCCCCTCCCCGAGCGCGACCAAGGAAACCTGCGAGTTCCTGATCGGCTCGATGAAGGAGGACTGCGAGAAGCGGAAGGGCGGCGCCCCCTCCGGCCCCAGCGCCCCCTCCAACCCCCTCGACCCCCTGTCGTCCCTCGCCAAGGGGTGCGGGGACGCCGCCGCCTGGATCGTCGGCAAGCTCTCCGACGCCGTGAAGTCCACCGCCAACATCGACTTCACCAACAGCGACTTCCTGCGCCAGTACGCCGTCGTCTTCGCCGCCTCCACCGTCCTGACCCTCGTCCTGTGGCTGCTGGCCGTCGCCAAGCGCGCCGTGCGCGGCGTCCCGTTCACCGAGGCGGTGACCGAGGCCATCGGCTTCCTGTGGCTGACGGTCCTGGCCTCCGCCTTCACCCCGCTGATCCTCTACACCGTGGTGTCCGCGACCGACGCCGTCACCGACGTCATCGCCAAGGGCACCGGGGCGAACAACGACGCCTTCTTCGGCGGTTTCGCCAGCGCCCTCAAGAAGGGCCAGGACATCGGCGGCGGCCCGATCATGCTGATCGTCGTCTCCCTCGTCTCCGTGCTGGCCGCGGGCGTCCTCTGGCTGGAGCTGGTCATCCGGGCCGCGCTCCTGTACGTGGGCGCGCTGCTCGGCACCGCCGTCTACGCGGGCCTCGTCGACAAGAACATGTGGGGCCACGTCCGCCGCTGGGCGGGCATCATGATCGCGGTGATCCTCGTCAAACCGATCATCGTGGTCGTGCTCGGCCTCGCCGGCGCCCTGTCCTCCGGCAACGGCCCGAACGCCATCTCGGCCGTCGTCTCCGGCCTCGCCATCATCATCCTCGCCATCTTCGCGAGCGCGATGATCTACCGCTTCGTCCCCGGCTTCGGCGACGAGATCATCAACAGCCGCAGCGCCAGCAGGGACCCCGCGTCCCGGCAGGCCGCCGCCGTGATCTCCTCCCCGGCCGCCCTCGTCAAGCAGGGCATCAACACGCACAGCGCCCGCGGCTCGGACGGCGGCGGGGGCGGCGGGGGCGGAGGCGGCCAGCAGGCCAAGCCCGCCAACCC
>NZ_JBHVHQ010000165.1:0-12548 GCF_042800135.1 Streptomyces sp. NPDC057654
AGTTCGGCCTCGGCCTCGGCCTCGGCCTCGGCCTCGGCCTCGGCCTCGGCCTCGCGGGGCAGGCGGAGGTGACCGGACAGCCCCTGCACAATCCAGCAATGCCACCGATCACGGGCCGGCGGCAGACCGTGACCCGGCTCGCCCTCCGTCTGCTCGATCAGGTTGCGACGGTGGAAGAGCGCCTCACCCGCGACGATCTCTTCACGGCTCGGCACCCACGCACGCCGCGCCAACGCACGCTTGATCTCCCGCAGTTCGGTGTTCTCGTCGTCCGCCCTGCCACCACCGTACGGCGCACGGCGCCGCGCGCTCAGCTCGCCCGGTTCATCGCGGCCCGCGGCAGCAGCGTCACGGTGTCCGCGGCGGCCCGGCGACGCGCGTCGTTCCCCTCACCGGCCTGCGCCACTTCGTCCAAGAGGGCCGCGGCGGCTTGGAGCAGGCCGATCTGCACCGGCACGCTCCGCACGGTCACCGAACGCCGGGCCGGCGAAAAAGCACGCATCCAGATCGGGGCGACGGGCGGAGAAGCCCTGGTCTACGAAGCGCTCGCCGCACTGCCGCCCCGGCAACGCGCGACACTCGCCTGGCACCTGGACGGCTTCACCACCAGCGAGATCGGCAGAGCCCTCAGCATGACCCACGAAGCGGTACGGCAGAACCTGAGCCGCGCCCGCGCCCGCGCCCGCGCCCGGCTCAAGACGACCTTGCTGAACGCGACCGACGGAGGCGGACGATGCCCCACTTCGACAGCGACGCCGCGCTCGATGCCCTGCTCGCGGAAGCGGACAACGCCGTACTGACCGCCGTGGATGAACGCCTCGACCTCGACGCAGGCCGCGCAGCCCTGTTCACCTCGGTGACCACACCCCGAACGCGGAGACGGATCATCGGCGAGCGGGAGGTCTGACGGTCCGGACGGGACAATCACCGACTTCGCCGGCATCCCGGTGGAACCGACCTATCAGCATGAAAACCGCATGGAGGGGGCCGCGCGCCAACGGCCCAGCACAATCGCCCCCAACGAACTGGTCAACGAGATCCTGGAACTGCTCCGCGAGATTTCAGGCCGCCTCGAATCGCTCCAGCTCTGGGCAGATGTGGACGTCCTGTCCAGCGAGCAGCCGCTGGCGCCCGGCCGAGCAAAGAAGGCTGCCACGATGCTCGGCTCCCGGGTCCTGGGCGTCAGAGTACGGAGCATGTACGAGGAGACGGCCCGTGACCTGCGCAACGCTGCCACCCACGAGCTGCGCACACCTTGGACGGAACTCCGCGCGCCTCACGCTCACCATGGGAAACTCGATGACCGCTGCCCCTGGGCCGACAACCAGTGCCGAAAGACCCTTAACTCCTTGGCAATCGCCCAGTGCCTCGTGCCGAAGCTGTTCGCCGACGACGGAGAGGACGCTGGCCCCCTCCCCTCCCCATCGGATGACTACGGACGGGACGAGGCCGGCCAGCGCGGCGAGTCTGTCGGCGGCGAGCTCCACCTGCGACCCGTCCGGTCCTTGAGTCTCGGGGTCGTGGCCATGCTGTTGCCGGTGGCTGGGTGGGCCGGGTGGTGGACATTCTCGGGGCGGTCGGGTGACCGTCCGGCCGGGTCGGCGGCCTGCTCGGTGGTCTCGGCGGAGCATGGGCGGCGATGTCGTTGCGGAGGGATGGCGGATGGGTCGTGGAGGTGTCCGGGCCGCAGGCTCTGGTGCGCAGGGCGTGGACGGTCAATGCGCCGATGGCCGCGATGGTTGTTGTCGCGGGCGTGTTCCTGGTGGCCGCGCTGGTGGGGCTGGCAGTGGACCCGCGGGAGCTCACCGGGCAGCCGGTATGGGCGAAGCCCGCCCGGTTCGCTTTCTCCTTCGGGCTGTTCGGGGTCACGCTCATCTGGCTGCTGTCCCTCGCCCGGGGGCACGCCCGCGCGGTGCGGGTGATGGCGTGGACGGCGGTGGTCTGTGTGGCCATCGAGGGAGCGGGGGGCTCCTGGGCGGCGGCGGAGGGGACCACGAGCCACTTCAATTTCACCACCCTCGCCACCGCCACGCGGATCTTCGTCATGCTGACGGCCTCACTGGTCCTGCTCGCGATGGGCCTGGTGGCCGTGGTGCTGCTGCTGCGGGAACGGGTCGGGCCGCCGGCGCTGTCCTGGGCCTTGCGGCTGGGCATGGTCGTGGTCACCGTGAGCATGGTCGCGGTCTACCTGATGGTGCAGTCCACGCCGGCGCAGGAGGCAGCGGCGGATCCCCGGCCCGGTTCGCCGTACCTCGGCGGGATGCCGTACATCGGCGCGCACACCGTGGGCCCGCCCGACGGCGGCCCCGGGATGCCGGTCAGCAACTTCAGCACGGTCGGCGGAGACTGGCGCGTGGCGCACTTCGTCGGCGTCCACTCCCTCCAAGTCCTGATCCTGCTCGGGCTGCTCCTCACCCTCGGCCCCCGCATG
Source organism: Streptomyces sp. NPDC057654 (assembly GCF_042800135.1). Taxonomy (NCBI): domain Bacteria; kingdom Bacillati; phylum Actinomycetota; class Actinomycetes; order Kitasatosporales; family Streptomycetaceae; genus Streptomyces; species Streptomyces sp. NPDC057654. Next base: position 2,432 of record NZ_JBHVHQ010000165.1, read on the forward strand.
CTCGGTCCCCGGCACCGCACTGCCCTGGTCTGGATCGCCGCAGCCTTCTGCCTCGCCCTGACCGGGATCCTCACCTGGCAGGCCGACCGCGGCCAGCCCGTCACTTCCCCCGACACCACCACCGTGATGGCCCTGACCGCCCTGGGCGTCGCCACCGCGGTGTCCACCGCCGCTGTCTTCCTCCACGCCCGCCGTCGGACAGCACCACAGCCGTGAGTACGGGCGTGTTCTCCGCCCCGCCCGCGCGGATTGCGCGCGCCCTCGGCGCGACGGTCCCGACACGGATCACGGGGCAGCGGACTGTCGGGCCAGGGCCCGGGGATCCGGCCGCTGGCGTGGCGGTGCGGGGAGAACGCGAGGGTCACGCGGCAGCGCCCGGTGCGCCGAGTTGTTCCAGGGCACCCTGGTAGTCCCAGTTGAGCCAGGTCTCGGCGATTTTCCCGCCCCGGAACCTGAAGGTGATCTGGCCGGACACCTCGAAGGTTCGGCCGCTTGGAGGGAATCCCTGATACTTGCCGGTGTGGCGGCCCCGCACGGTGAACCGCGCGCACACCAGGTCGTCCTCGGCGACCATGCTTTCGGCGGTGTGCCGGAGCCCGAAAGCCGTCACCAGTTCCCGATAGATCTCGCGGGCCTCGGCCAGGCCCACGGTCTCCTGCGGCATCGCCGGATCGTGCTCGCGATAGTCCGCCGTGCACAGATGGTCATACGCGGGAATGCGGTCCCGCTCCTCTGTCTCCTCCAGGAAGCGGGAGGCCACGTCCTTGCTGCGAGATTCCATGCCCGCCTTCCTACCGGGACCCACCGTCAGGGACGGGGACCGTCACGCCCACGCGGCGGGTCACACCCGCGGAATCAGCGGGGATTCGTGCCCTGGGCCCCAGAGGAACGGACCAGGAAACCGGTCCTACCGTCAGAAGCCTTGACCGGCTGTGATCCGGGCTGCCGAACCCTGGGCCGAGGCGACCGTTTCACAGGTAGCGCGTGATGACGCCGTGACTGGAGCTGGCCGTCGCTCCCGAGGCCACGCCCTTCACGGCCGGCAGGCCGCCGAAGCCGTCGCGACTCCGGCCCCACCAGCGGGGTTGAGGATGTGGCGGGCGGCTACGCCGCGCCATGACGAGCGAAGCGCGGAAGCCTCCCGCGCGTCCTCCTTCTCAGCCTCCGCCGGGGCACCCGCCCAGCGGTCCGGGGCCGGACATGAATCCGCCCTTCCCGCCGAATCCGCCGAGGCCGGGAGCCTGACCGTGCGCGTCGAGCGGCTCTCCTTCGGCGGCTCCCCGGCAAGGCGCGCGCTGCCGTGGACGACCGGGCGTACGGCGTCGCCGGGATCGAAGAAATCGCCGAAGCCGCCCGCGCATGAGCTGATTTCTGGGCTTGAACAGGGCGGCTTCCGCCGAGTCCGTGAGGACTCACATGGTGTTGACGATGAGTCCGATGTGGGTGAAGTAGTTCAGTCCGCCGAAGAGCAGGAAGGCGAGTCCGGAAAGCCCCCAGGCGGTCCCGACGACCTTGCTCAGCCAGGTCCGGGGGCGGCGCAGCGCGAACGGGAAGAGGAGCGCGCCGATGCCGACCAGGACGTACAGGCCGGACATGAAGCTCGCTTCGAGGAGCGGCCATTTCGCGAACTCACCGGAGACGGGCTCCTCCGGCGGTGCGGCGAAGAGGGTGTACTTCCAGCCCGCGGCGGCGATGCCGAAGCAGGCGAGCCCCATTCCGAAGACGAAGACGGAAATCGGCAGGGCGATCTGGGTCGTACGGGTGACGCGGTCGTCGCCGAGGAGCTCGGGGCCCCGCTTCCAGAGGTAGAAGGCGGCGGCGAGCAGGAAGACCCCGAAGGCCAGTGCCGGCTCACCGAAGATGACGTTGTCGAACGGAAAGCCCTGTCCGGCGAGCGGCCAGGTCAGCGTCATGTGCAGACCGGTGGTGACGAGGGTGAAGCCGAGGGCGCCGAAGGCCAGCGCCCAGCCCTCGGGCGCGATGGCGCGCCGGGAGCCGAGGAATTGACGCCCCAGCGCGACCACGAGCAGGAGCCCGGCTCCGGCGGCCACGGACATGATCGTGTTGTAGGTCGGCATCCGGGTCCAGTCGATCTTCAGACCGGATGCGGCGAGGGGGGCGAGGTGCCGAATCATTCCCGGAGAATAACCCGGTATGTTCTTTTTGTTGGGTATGTGAAACTCACGTCCCGGTTTCTTGACCACGGTGTTCGCCCCAGCGACGGCACCGGCCTCGACGGGGGCCACGAGCCTGACGCCCATCGATCTGCACGGTTTGGGGCCGCTTCGAGTCGCCCCGGTGGTACCGAATGGCACCGCCGTAGCCAATCGCAGACGCACAGCAGGCCCCTCTGGCCGTCGATGGCGTAGCGCGCATTCACCTGCGCGGGGGTGGCGCACCGGGCACGTCTTCACGACCGCTGCGCAGCAGATGCGGGCTCCGGGCATGGGAGCGCCCAGCCCGAACGGATTCGAGCTGGGCGCCCCCATAGTGTGAGGGTCAGGGGATGACTACATAGAACGGCTGGTCGCTGGCGCCCTTGCTGGTGCCGGTCGTCACGCGGATCGAGTTGTTCTTGCAGCTGCTGTGGTTGCGGGAAAGGAAGATCGACGCGTCCCAGTCGGCGCCGTTTTCCAGCGTGGCCTGCGGGATGGCCTTGGCCGCGTCCACGCCGGGTACCAGGTTGATGCAGTACCGGCCGGTGGCCACCTTCTGGACCGATTCGACGGTGTTGGTCTTGCGGGCGTTGGCGCCGTTCGCGGGGACGGCGGCGGCTGCCTGGGCATGCGGGACGTTGGTGTTGTCGGTGGGGTCGGCCGCGATGGCGACCCCGGCGAAGGCCGCGCCCACGGAGGCGACACCCACGGTGGCCAGAACCAGCTTGATGCGAGTACGCATGCAGCATGCCCTTTCTCGGCAAATGCGGTATCCCGGCGAGCAACTCACCAACCGGGCAAGCACATTGAGCACCACATCCCGCGCCGGCCACCATCTGCGTTCATCCCAGGGGGTGTTGGCCATGCTTCAAACCACCCTCAGGTAGCGGCTCACCGGGAGGCCCCGGGGCGGATGAGGTCAGTGTGACCGAGCAGGTTGGCTTCAGCGTTGCAGACCCGTCCGACGTGCTCACTTCACACGTGGACGCAACCGGGTCTGCCCGCTGACCTCACAGCGCAATGTGTCCACCCGCCGCCCTCCGACGACGTTCCAGGAACTACGCAAAGCGATCACTGGGCAGCATCGGAGCGTTCAAAGACGGAGACCGAGCAGTTCTGCGTAGCGCCGGCTCCGCAGAATCCAGCGGTGCCACCGGTCGCGGACCGGCGGCAGACCGAGGCCCGAATCGCTCTCGGCCTGCACGATCTGGTCGCGCCGGCGGAAGAACGCCTCACCGCGACCATCTCCTCACGGGCCGGCGCCCACTCGTGTCGTACCAGCGCCCGCTTGATCGCCCGTGGCTCGGAGTTCTCGTCGTCGATTTCGAACACCGCGCACTCGATGTTGAACAGGACCACCTGCCGCCTCCCGCAGGCTTGACCATGCATGCACCCAGCACGGCGCTTGTAGCGGGTAATGAGACTCGGCCGTCTGGGTGACGTACGAGTCATGCCGCTGCCCCGGCCCTGGTCGCATCAGGCTGTTTCGGGGAATTCCTCGGCCTCGTGGGAGACCACCGGTTTGGCGCAGTGCGGCCGGCGTGGTCCGGTGAGCGGGCCCGCCGGAGAGCGCGAACCGCTGGGACTGCGGCCGCCGCAATCCGCTCTGCCCCGGTCCGGGGTGGGAACGCTCCCCGCACCACAGTGCGTACGCTGCCAGCGTTTGGCTGTCCTTCGAGGAGGAACTACAGATGACCGAGAACTCGTCTGTGCCCGGTCCGCGCCGGGACATGGCGATGCACAACGACTGGTGGGTGTCGGGCTGGGAGCACGTCCTGCCCCGTCAGGGTTTCCCGCTGACCCTGCTGATCGGGACCGCCAGCCAGCCCGGTTTCACCGGCTCTCTGGATGACCTCCTGCAGGAGATCTTCGACGGCCACTGGGACATGATCGGCGGCGACCTCGACGCCGCGCTCACGTTCTCATGGCCCGACGAGGAGTGGGACTACGAGGAGGCGCCGGAAGGACGCGAAGCATCCGAGGCGAAGCGCTGGGAGCGGTTCGGCGCCATGCTCACGGCCGCCGGCTTCCCCGTGCCCACGACCGTGCGGGATCTGTCCGAGCTCTACCTGACGTGGGGCCTGGTATGCCGCGAGGAGACACCGGACGGCACCCGGTGGTCGATGCCCGCCGCCTTGCCGTTGCCCGGCGACCTGCTGCCCCTGGACGCCGACCTCGCCAAGCGGCTCGACCGGAACCGGTGGGCGATGCGCACCGGCCCGCTCGTCGACAGGCTCATCACTCATCTGGTCGATGATCTGGGCGAACCGCAGGAGATCCTCACCTCCCTGGACCGCCTGGCGGCCGCCACCGGCCAGGACGCCGACGACGTCCGCATCGCCCTCGCGGAGTTCGTGGCCTCCGGCGACGCCCGTGTCCAGCGCGGCGAGGAATCGGCCGACGCGGAGCGCCTGGAGGCCCACCGCCGCTTCCGCCTGGTCATGGACTGGGAGCACTTCCATGAGAACCGTATCCAGGTCAGCCGCGGTTGACTGAGGCCGCGCCCGGCACCGTGGGGACCAGCGACACGCGCCTGATCGTGCTCCGCGGCAACAGCGCCTCGGGCAAGTCGTCCGTCACCGCCGGCCTGCGCGAGAAGTTCGGCCGCAACCTCGCCATCGTCGCCCAGGACAACCTGCGCCGAACCGTGCTGCGCGAACGCGACCGGCCCGGCGGCGCCAACATCGGCCTGATCGACCTCACCGCCCGCTACGCCCTGGACCACGGCTTCCACGTCGTCGTCGAAGGCATCCTGTACGCCGACCGCTACGGCGCGATGCTCCAGGACCTGGTACGCGCCCACCGGGGCATCACACGGTGCTACTACCTCCACGTGCCCTTCGAGGAGACGGTGCTCCGGCACACGACGAAACCCGACGCCGAGTACCTTGCCCACGTCAACGAGCGCCACCTGCGCGACTGGTACCGGGAGAAGGACCTGCTCCCCAACGCCCTGGAGACCGTCATCGGCGCGGCCAGCACCCGCGACGACACAGTCCAACAGATCCTCTCCGAGAGCGGCCTGGACGGCGTTCTCCCGATCGACCGCTGACGGCCCATAAGGGCGTCAATGCCGGTACGGTCAGCTTCACGGCACGGAAGACGGCGCACACCACCCGGACCAGGGGGCCAACGGGCGTGGAGAACGAATCGCAGAACATCCCGTGGGGCGGTGAGTGGCGACGACACGTCCGCTCCGATCAGGAAATGGTCCTCGTACGCGCCTGGATCCGCCGCCTCGAATGCCCCACGTGCAAGACGCCCGCAGGACGCGCCTGCCGCACCGCGGGCGGCCGCCCCACCTACCACCACCGGGCTCGCCGCGACGCCGCCGACCCGATCCCGTACGAGGAGTGGCGGCAGCAGGGCCTCATTCCAGAGCAGCGGACGTACACGATTCCGGCCGTGCTCAAGGAGACGGAGAAGGCGCGCGCCGACTTCAACGTGGACACCGCCCTGGCCGACGGCGTGGCGGTCGTCCGCATGTTCCTCGCCGACCGGCTCGGCCTGTTCCTCCAGGGCGAGGAGGCCATGGACCGCATCGACGACGCTGTGCGCAAACTCATCGAGGTCCGCGGCCCGGTGGGGACGGCCGACCTGGTCACCGTCCTCGCCAGCTTCGTCGCCGCGCTGCTGTCCGCGAACGCCGGGCCCGACGGCGATCCGGAGGCCCTGTTCGACACGATGATCCGCGCGCAGATCGACATGGTCCGCAGGATGAATGCGATCGAGAAGGAACGGGCCGACGGCTGACCGGCCGGTCAACACTGATGCAGTGACACCCACTGACCTCCTGCCGATGCAGTACCAACCTGCACCCTGGTGGTGTCCCGTTCGAGCAGAGGATGAGCGGTGCCCGACCGACCCGAAATCGTCTGCATCTGCGGCTCTGCCCAGTTCGTGGATGAGATGCGCGCGGTGAATCGTGATCTGACCTTCGCCGGGGTCATTGTTGTTGCGCCAGGCGAAGCAGACGAGTTGATCACCGACAAGCAGAAGACGGCGCTGGACGCCCTCCATCTGCGCAAGATCGACCTGGCAGACCGGGTTCTGGTCGTCAACCCCGGCGGGTACATCGGCGCGTCCACGAGCAGGGAAGTCGACTATGCCCACGCCATTGGCAAGCCGATTTCGTTCACCGGTCCCGCCCCCGCTGCACCGTAGTTCGCCGGGGGAGCGGCCCAAGACCCCATGACCTACACGCACACCAGTGTGATGCCGCAGCTCATAACCCCCCGGGCACACCCCAGCGCGTGCAGGGCCTGGACGCGGCGCCGCCGGCCCTGGACAGCGAAGGCCCCCGGCCGCTCGTGCGCTCCGGGGCCCTGTCCGCCGGTTTCACCGCTGCTCACCAGCCGTCAGGCGCGCTGCCCACCCACGCGATCGGCCGGCCTTCGCTGGTGCGGCCCCAGTGCGGTTCCTCCATCGAGGTCTCGTGGCCGACGGCCAGCACGCAAATCCGCCCTCCCCAGCGGCCGTGCTTGCCTGCACAGACTCCGGTGAGCCGGGCCGCGTTGCCGTCGCTCGCGCACGGCCTGGTCGTAGCGGTCCTGGAATGGTTGGAGACGGGCACACAGTTCCGGACCGAGCTCCGTCTCCGCCGCCTCTACCGCGGCTCTCGCCTCCCGCACCGCAGGGTCGGCCAGCAGCGGCGAGATGATCTTCTCCGCCTCCGCTGCGATGTGCCGGTTTGGTGTCGATGGTTGATGTCAGTGACGGTACGTCAGGTGTAGGTGTTTTCGCTGGTGGGGCGTTGAGCGGGGGGTTGGGCACTGTCGTGGGGTGGCGCATGCGACGGTGACGGTTGTCATGGGGTGCTACACCCCGCCCCGTACCGCTGTCTCGGGAACGGCGCTTCTGATAGAACCGCGCACATATACGCGAGGGAAGTTCGGCGAACCGCTGACGCACGCGCGCCCGAGTGACACCGTGCACATCTCCGAGATGTTCCCGCCACGGCGGGGCGGCGTCCGACTGGCCCGCGATGGCAAGGACGTGGTCGAGGGCCCTGATCACTGCCAGCCCGCGAGCGGCTCGTGGGCGTCCCTGTACGACGACATGACCGTCACCGAGGTCGCCAAGGCCACCATCGACCACTTGGTCCCCCTGGCCGAGGCCTGGCGCTCCGGCGCCGCCCCGTGGACCGCAGACCAGCGCAAAGCGTTCGGCAACGGCCTGAAGGACCCGCAGCTGCTCATCGCCTCGGAATCCTCGAACTCCTCCAAAGCGACTCGGGCCCGGCCGACTGGAAGCCGGAGAACAAGGCCTTCTCGTGCACCTATGCCAAGGACTGCACCCACGTGAAATCGGTCTTCAAACTCGCCACCACCAGCAAGGAGAAGACCGCCCTCACCTCCATGCTCGGCACCTGCACCTCCTGACCGAGCATGCCCGGGCCACCGAGCTGCCTCTCGTCCTGGTCCGCTGGACCGTGGCCAGGACCGACGCCGAGGAGGAGGACAAGGCGCTCTTCGCGCACCTGGCCCGCGGCGAAGACATCGGCGCCCACGAACCGAGCGACGCCGGGACGCCGGGCCCGGAGGGAGCGTAAGCCGCTACCGCATCCCGTACGCCCACCCGCCGACCGGGCCCACAACGCCATGCCCCGGACACTGCGGACCGGCTCCGACGCCGGCATGCAACGCCTCGCGGCCGATCTGTACGGCCACGGCTCCACACCGGTCAAAGGCGACCACGACCGGCGGGAGGCCGCGGTCGGCGGCACCGTCGTCCGCTACTGCGTCAGCGCCGACGTCCCCATCGTGTACACCTGACCCGCTGTCTGCTCTGCTACCGCGCCGCAGGGCAGACAGCCTCTCGGAACCGTGCCGACGACCAGCGCTTTCTCATCGTCGCGGCGTCGGCTTGGTGGCCCAGTCCCCACCGCCTCTGTTCGTCAGATCTGGGGCAGTGTGGTGAGCCACCTGCCGTCGTGGAACTCGGCAGGGACATCGTCCTCCCACGGATCGATGCCGCGGTGTTCCAGTTCGTCGAACCACCGGTCCCGCTGGGACGGAGGGAGGCTCCGTCCGCACCAGGGGCAGAAGCCGATGGTGATGCTCGACGTGCCGCCGTCATGGATGATCAGCCCGTACTCCTGGAACCTGGCACTGAAGCGGATCAGCGTGTCAGGGCAGGCGATGGGATCGTCGTGTTGGGCGCAGCGCACGTTCACGTGGCTGGTCATCGCCTGGCAACAGTGGTCGGTCACGGCCTCGGTATTTCGTTGATCGGTACTGCGTCCAGAAGTAGATCACGGTCTGCGGAGGCCACCGGTGGAGCGTCGGCTCCGGTCCCGCCCGCGTACGCCCTGCCAGGCCGGTGCGGTGCTGTCACCGGGCTGATAGCCGACCGTGCTTGGGAAGCCGAAGGGCGGGACTCGTTGTGGGGTGACAGCGTCACCCCACAGAGTTCTCTCAGGGATCGTTGCGTTCTCTAACTGCACGGCCTAGTCTCCCAGTTAGAGAACTTGGCGTACTTTAAATGTCGGAGACCTCAAGGAGATCGATGACTGAGACTGCCGCGACAATCCACCAGGACGACGCACCGGCATTCCCCAGCGACCGCACCTGCCCCTACCACTTGCCCGAGGCATACCTCTCATTACGGGACTCAAAGGATGCGCTCCGGAGGGTGACCCTCTTCGACGGGCGCCAGGCGTGGGTGGTGACCAAACACGAGACGGCCCGGAAGCTGCTCACCGACCCCCGGATCTCGTCCAACCGCCTCTCCGACGGTTTTCCCGCCACCTCTCCGAGGTTCGCGGCGTTCCGCACCTCCCCGCAGTCGTTGGTCAGCCTGGACCCGCCGGAGCACGGCCCCAAGCGCCGGATGATGATCAGCGAGTTCACCCTCAAGCGCATCAAGGGCATGCGCCCGGACGTCGAGCGCATCGTGCACGGTTTCATCGACGACATGCTCGCCGCCGGCCCGACGGCCGACCTGGTCGCCCAGTTCGCGCTGCCGGTGCCGTCCCTGGTGATCTGCCGGCTGCTCGGCGTGCCCTACGCCGACCACGACTTCTTCCAGAGCGCTTCCCGCCGCATGGTCCAGGGGAACGACGCAAAGGGCCCGCTCGCCGCGCGCCAGGAACTCGTGGACTATATGGGCACACTGGTCGACAAGTTCGCGGCCGAACCCGGCCCCGGCCTGCTCAGCACCCTGGTCACCGAACAGCTGGCGAAGGGCGCCATCGACCGCGAGGGTCTGGTTCTGGACGCGACCATGCTGCTCATCGCGGGCCACGAGACGACGGCCTCGATGACCTCGCTGAGCGTGATCACCCTGCTGGAACACCCGGACCAGCACGCCGCGCTGCGCGCCGACCCGAGCCTGATGCCGGGTGCTGTCGAGGAGCTGCTGCGCTATCTGGCCATCGCCGACATCGTGGGCGGCCGCGTCGCGACGGCCGACATCGAGACCGACGGGCAGGTGATCCGCGCCGGCGAGGGCGTGATCATCTCCAACTCGATAGCCAACCGCGACGGTTCGGTCTTCGAGAACCCCGACGACTTCGATGTGCGGCGCCCAGCCCGGCACCACATCGCCTTCGGCTACGGGGTCCACCAGTGCCTCGGCCAGAACCTGGCCCGGCTGGAACTCGAAATCATCCTCACGGCCCTCTTCGACCGGATCCCGACGCTGCGACTGGCGGTCCCGGTGGAGGAACTGAACATCCATCCGGGCACCACGATCCAGGGCGTCAACGAACTGCCGGTCACCTGGTGACCGCCGCGAAAGGAGTGATCATGCGAGTGAAGCCGTCGCCGCGCTTGAGGTCGCAGTCGGCCGTGAGCCGGACCTGCTGCCTTTCGGGGCCGTGACCGAGATCCCCGTCCAGCACGGCTCGACCTGCCGCTGGCCGAGGTGCTGACGAGCCGCCTCAGCGGCACCCGGACAGATCTGTCAACGACCCCTGACCGTCGCCTCGTTCCGGCCCGCGCAGCCCGGCCGTACAGGCC
>NZ_JBHVHQ010000166.1:0-12519 GCF_042800135.1 Streptomyces sp. NPDC057654
GTCCTGGCGGCGGCGGTCCCGACCGGCCCGGTCGCCCAGGCCCTGGGCACCTCCCTCGACGGCGGCATCGGCCCCGTCAAGAACCTCCGCCTCGACCCCCTGGCCCGCACGGGCTCCGACCCCCTCGACAACGGCGTCGGCACCCAGATCGCCGACTTCAAACCAGTCGGCACCGACCTCCTGACCGGCCCGGTGACAAACGGCGGGGGACTGAAGGACCTGCCGGTGGCGGGCCCGGTGGTGGATCTGCTGCCGGGGTGACGACTACAGCGCCCAGCGGCGGACCCGGCCGTCCGGGGCGGTGTGACTGACGACCTGCTCGCCCGCGGCGACCTCGATGGTGAACCACTCGCGCCGGGGCCGGTTGAGCTCCCGCCACAGCCGATAGGCGCTCTCGACCGGCTCCCAGAGGTCGCGCGGCCCGCCGACGATGACCGTCGAGGCGCCCTGGGGCGTGTCGGCGACGCGAGCCGTCGAGCCGTCGGCGGGGTCGTGGAGCGTGGTGACGTGCAGGCCGTCGCCGTTCTTCCCGTACGTGCGCACGACGCCGGGCCCCATATGGAGCTGGGCGAAGAACGAGAACGTCCAGTCGTCGAGGACGCGGGCGGAGAGGCCGGTGTTCCGGCGGGGGCCGTCTTCGAGGGCGGGCGGCGGCGCGGGTGCGCGCGTATCACTCCGGAGCGGCATGAACGCGGCGGGCGTATGCAGGATGTGCCCGACGGCGGCCCCGTCGGCGAGCTTCGTGAGACGGGCGACCATCCCTCCGGCCAGCGTCCCTTTGACGGGGACGACCATGACGCCGCCGGGGCGCAGCCGCGCCGTCCACTCGGGCGGGACGCGGCGCACGGATGCCGTGGCGATGATCCGGTCGTACGAGGCGTCGGCGGGGAAGTCCCGCGCGCCGTCGCCGTGGACGACGAGCGGATCGAAGCCGGCGGAGTGGAGCCGGGGGCGGGCCTTGTCCGTGAGCGCTTCGGTGCGGTCGATGGTCGTGACGTGCTTGTCCCCGGCGAGGAAGCACAGCAGACCGGCGTTGTAACCGGTCCCGGTCCCGGCCTCGTAGACCTCGTGCCCCTCCTCCACGTCGAGGGCGTCGAGCATGTCCGCCATCAGGCTCGGCGCGGTGGAGGAGGACGTGGGGACCCCGGCCCCCGTCGGCCCGTCGGGCCCCGCGTCCTCGGCATGGACGCCGTCCACTTCGGTGATCAGGGAGTTGTCCGCGTACACGGCGTCGAGCCATGCCTCCGGGTCGGGGCCGGTGGCACGCCACGGGACGAACCGCTCGCCGTCGCATCGGTAGAAGGCGGGCACGAAGAGATGCCGCGGGACATTGAGGAACGCCCCCGCCAGGCGCGAGGACAGCACCACACCTCCGCGGTCGATCCGCTGCGTCAGAGCGACGCGTGCGGCGAGCGTGCGCCGTCCGTCGTCGAGGATGTGCGTCACTGGCCGGTTCCTTCCAGGTAGTCGCAGATCGCAGCCGTGATCGGCAGCCCGGTCGCCTGCTGGACGAATCCGTACTGTCCGCTCGGGTTCACTTCCAGGAATCGCCATTCCCCTGCCGGGGTGACGACGAAGTCGAAGGCGCCGTACGGCAGTCCGAGGCTGTCGAGCATCCGCAGGGCCCCGGCCGCCACGTCGGACGGCGGCTCACAGACTTTGTATGTGTGGCCGGCGTAGTCGCTGCGCCAGTCGATATGGCCGGCGTCCGAATCGGCATGGATCTCGGCCGCGAAGATCTCCCGGCCCACGACCGTCATCCGTACCTCGTGCGCTTTGGGCACCCACTCCTGGAAGAGGTGGGCGGTGGTCGCGATGTCCGGGTGCGGCAGATCGTCGGGTCCGAGGACGTTCGCGTACACGGCGACGGGTCGCCCGTGCAGCGTCCCGCGCACGTGGAAGAACGGCTTGTAGACGAGGGGGCCGCCGATCAGGTCGGCGAAACCGCGTGCCGCTTCGGGGTCGTTGGTGATCAGCGTTCGGGGAACGCTCAGACCCGACTCGGCCGCGACGCGGAGTTGCAAGGGCTTGTACTCGGCATCGGCCGCCTTCCCCGGCGGCGGAAGCCAGGGGCACGGCAGCGCGGACAGCAACCCGCCGAAACCCCGGCGGGCTTCGGTCTCGGCGACCTTGCGGGCCTCGGGGGACATGCCTTCGGGGAACTCAGGGCGGGTGGGGCGGCGGTAGTAAACGGAACGGACCGAGGCGAGGTCGAGTGCGCGGCGGCCGCCTGTCAGCGTGCCGTTCCAGCGGTTCCCACTGAGACTCGCGGCGAGCGTGAGTTTCAGCGGGAACTCGGCCATATCCGCTCGGAAGACGGGCACGGCACGCCGGTTCAGTTCCTCGACCACCAGATCGCAGGTCGGGTCGAAGCGGCCTGCCAGGACGAGAACCTGTCCGGCTTCCGGCATCAGTCGTCGCTCGGTCCGGGGTCGTCCGGGGCGTCCAGCTCGCCCGAAGGCTGTGTGGGACCGTAGGTCTTCGGCGGGTTCTTGGTCATGTAGACGCCGGGCGGCAGACCTTCGTACGTGCCCGTCTGCGTGTCCTCGTCGTACGTGATATCGGCCGGCAGGATGCCGCCCGTGCCTGTGACGGGAACGAGGAAACGGAACGCGAACGGCGAGGCGCTGTTGCCTCTGCCCCCTTCTCCGTTGCCGGACAGCTCCGGCATGGCCGTTGCACCGCCGGAGCTCAGCGGCAGCCGTAGCTCGGGCACGTCGAGTGCCACGCCGACGGGGCGGCGTTCTTCCAGTCGTGTGATGGGCATTGCTTCCCCTTTTTCGTTTCTCTCGCCACTTCGATGAGTGGGAAGTGCTCGTGCTTCCGCGCCCACGCGGAGTCGTGCGCGGTGCTGCGTGGCGATGATGGCCCGGCTGGACGGCGGGGCGTGTGTGAACGGGCGGACTGCCGCCCGAATGGGTTCACGGGGTCGCGGGCCGGTGGTCGGGGCCTCGGTTGAGGGAGGCTATGAGGGCCAGGGCGCAGGTGGTGGCGAGGGTGAGGAGGGCCCAGCGGTAGCCGGTGGTGAGGGCGGTCAGGGTGTGGGGGGTGAGGTTGTGGGCGGTGCCTGCGTAGGCGGCTTCTTTTACGGGGCGGGGTAGTTGGCTGGTGGCGATGGCCAGGGCCAGGGCGGTGCTGACGGCGTAGCCGGCGTTCTGGGTGGTCTGGCGCACGCCGTTGGCGATGCCGCGGCGCTCGGCGGGGACCGAACCCATGATGGCGCTGGTGTTGGGCGTCATGAACAGGCCCACACCGGCGCCGACGGCCAGCAGGCAGGCGGCGAGGGCGGCGCTGTTCATGGCCGGGTCGATGAGCGCGGCCAGAGCCGCCAACCCGGCGGCGGTCAGGGCCAGTCCGGCACTCGACAGGGCGCGTGCGCTGAAGCGGGTGCGCAGGCGGCCGGCGGCGGGGGAGACGGCGGCCATGGCCAGGGCCACGTACAGGACGTGCAGCCCGGCACGGTACGCGGGCATGCCGGAGGCGGCCTGCAAGTACAGCGACATGAGCAGGACTACGGCGAAGTACGCCATGGCCATGAGGAAGAGCGCCAGGTAGGCCATCGCCCGTGCCCGGTCGGCGAACAGGCTCAGGTTGATGAGCGGGTGTCGGCGGCGGGCCTGGACGGTCAGGAAGAGCGGGGTGAACACGGCGAAGAGGCCGAGGCCGGTGAGGACCGCCGGGCTGGTCCAGCCGAGCGATCCCCCTTCGTTCAGGGCCAGGACGAGGCCGCCGAGGGCGAGGGTGGACAGGACCGCGCCCAGGTAGTCGAAGGGCTCACGAGTGGAGGCCACGGGGTCGCGGCGGAGGGTGAGAAACGCCCAGAGCATTCCCGTCACGCCGATGGGGACGTTGAACCAGAACACCGCGCGCCAGCCGAGCCCGGACGCCAGCGCCCCGCCGAGGGCCGGGCCCGTGACCTGGGCGAGCGCGGCGACGGTGACGTTCACGCCGAGGGCGGTGGGCAGGCGGCGGGCCGGGAAGGCGTCGGTGATCAGGGCGGTTATGTTGCACAGCAGCGCGGCGGCCCCGACGGCCTGCACGCAGCGGAAGACGATCAGCCAGGCGACGGACGGCGCGAGGCCGCACAGCAGGCTGCCGCCGGTGAGCAGGGCGATGCCGGTCAGATACATGCGGCGGCGGCCGACCAGGTCCGCGACCCGGCCGAAGACGAAGACCAGCACGGTGGTCACGAGCATGTAGGACAGCAGGGTCCAGGACGCGGCCGAGGCGGAAGCGCCGAAGTGACGGCCGACGGTGGGCAGGGCGACGTCCATGGTCGAGGTGTTGACCCCGGCGAGGAAGCCGCCGAGCCCGGCGACGACCTGCACCTGCCACAGCCGCGGCGTCGGGCCCCGCGCGGGCTCCCGGGCTTGGGCTCCCGTACGGATCAGCGGGGTGGTCATGTTCGTTCCTCCTTGTCCGGGGCGCCGGGCAGCGCCTCTGGGTCGAGACGGGCGAGGAGCGTCTCGCCGATGGCCGTGAGCTGGTCGCGGGCCTGGCCGGTCAGGGGATCGAGTACGTGCTCGCGCACGCTCGCCGCGTAGACGGGCGCCGCCTGCTCCACCCGCCGCAGCCCTTCGTCGGTGAGGACCGCCAGCCAGCCGCGACGGTCGCCCGGCGGGACCTCGCGGCGCACCAGCCCGTCCGCCTCCAGCCGCCCGACGGCGTGCGTGATCCGGCTGGACTTGGACTGGGTGATCTCCGCCAGCCGGCTCATCCGCAGGGACCGCTCCGGCGCCCTGCGCAGCCGCCACAGGATGTCGAAGTAGCTGCGCGGCAGGCCCGCCGCGCGTTCCATGTCGGCGTCCAGGCGGGCCGTGGCCGCTTCCCAGGCGCGGTTGAAGGCACGGAAGACCCGCAGCTCGTCGGGGCTGAGCCAGCCGACTTGTTCGTCGCTCGTCATGTTTACTACAGTACTGGATATTACAGCGCTGGAGTAAATCCTCAAATCCTCGCGCGGTGACCCACGACACCGCCGCCAGAAGCCCGCCCCTGCGACGAAGGAGCCCCACTTGACGAGCACAAACCCTGCTCTGACGACCGGCCGGACCGCGCTGCTGCTCATGGACCTCCAGCCCTCCCTGCTGGAGGCGCTTCCCGAGCCGGACCGCCTCCTGGAGAACGCCCAGCGGGCCCAGCGCGCCGCCCTCGCGGCCGGCATCCGCGAAATCCACGTCCGCGTCGCGTTCACGGATGACGACCACGCGGCCGTGCCCGCCCACAACAAGGTGTTCGCGCCCGTGGCCGAGGCCGGGGGCCTGGCGGCGGCGGAACGGGCCAACGACATCCACCCCGCGCTGTGGGAAGGGCGCGGAGGTGCGGATGTGCATACGGTCACCAAGACCCGCGTCGGCGCGTTCAGCACCACCTCGCTGGACGCGTTCCTGCGCGAACAGGGCATCGACACCCTGGTCCTGGCCGGCGTCATCACCAGCGGTGTCGTCCTGTCCACCGTGCGCGAGGCCGCCGACCGCGACTACCGCCTGCTCGTACTCGCCGACGCCTGCGCCGACCCCGACCCGCGGCTCCACCGCACGCTGATGGAGTCCGTCCTGCCCACCCAGGCCGACGTTGTCGACGTCACCGCCTTCGAGGACGCCGCGCGCCGGGCGGCGGCCAGCTGACCCGCCGGTCGGCGTCCCGCTGATGACCGTACGCGCCCGCGTCGGCCGAGCGGCCGCGCCGGCCCCGGCCCACAGGCCCCCGGCCCCGGCCCCCGACCGTTGGGCAACTGCCCCCCGACCGTTGGGCAACCGCCCCCCGCCCCACCCCGCAGGAGCCGAACACCATGCAGGTTCACGACTGTCGCCCCGAGGCCGCCGACGCCCAGCGGGCCGACGCCGGAATCTCCCACGCCGCCGACGCCCTGCGCGCCGGAAAGCTGATTGTCTTCCCCACCGACACCGTCTACGCCATCGGCGCGGGCGCCTTCGACCCGCAGGCCGTAGCCGCCCTCCTGGCCGCCAAGCGGCGCGGCGCGGACAAGCCCGCCTCCGTCCTGGTCGCCGACCTCGCCACGGCCGAAGCGCTGGTGCAGTCCCTGCCGCCCGAGGGCCGACTACTGACCGAAGCCTTCTGGCCCGGGGCCCTCTCCCTCATCCTGCCCGCAGCCCCCTCCCTGGCCTGGAATCTCGGCAACACCGCCGGAACCGTCATGGTCCGCATGCCCGACCACCCCCTGGCCCTCGCCCTGCTGCGCAGCGCCGGCCCCGTCGCCCAGTCCAGCGCCAACCTCACCGGCCGCCCGCCCGCCACCAGCCTCGCCGAGGCCAGGGCCCAGCTCGGGGACACGGTCCACACGTACCTCGACGGCGGGCCGAGCGGGAACGCGCCGTCCACCATCGTCGACTTCACCGCCGGTGGCGGCGGTGCTCCTGCCGTCGTGCGTACGGGCGTGATTCCCCGCGCCGCGATCGACGAGGTCCTCGGCGGCTTCGGCGGCTCCGGGCCGGCCGCGTGAAGCCATGGCCGCCGCGGCTCTCGCCCTGCCGTCCCCCTTGCTCCTGACGTTACGGGCGCCCCCGAACTCAATCTCCGGGAACGGCTCGCGGAGCACGGCCGGCACAAGATCGAGAGCCTGTGGCCGAGCGGGAGTCAGGCGCCCGCGGACACCATCGCGTGGTGGCTGTGGCTGTGGCTGTGGCTTTGGGTCAGGGGGCGTTGCCTTCGGTGCCGTCCGCCGTGAGGTGCAGCCGGTGGTGGAGGATGTCGCGGGCGCAGGAGAGTACGGGCCGGTTGTGGCCGTATGCGTAGCCGCGCAGGAGTACCAGGGCGTGGGCGCAGGTGGTCGCGAGCTGGACGGAGAGCATGCCGGTGGCCTGGTGGACCTCGGCGAAGTCCAGGCCGGGTTCGTCCAGCAGCATGCCGCTGGACGCCTCCGGCCGGGCGGCCTGGTTGATGATGGCCTGGGCGAGGGTGTCGGCCAGGGCGAAGGCGTCGGCGAGCTGGTCGGCGCCGAGCGGGCCGGGGCGGGTGCGGTGCCCGGTGAGCGCGCCGAGCGCGATGATGCCGATGTGCAGGGGGAAGGCGAACACGGCGGCGATGCCCAGTTCTTGGACGGCGCCCGGCAGGGACGGCCATCGGGTGGCGGCGGAGGCGGCGGGATCGCCGAGGTCGGGCAGCAGGAGCAGGGTGCCCTGCCGGGCGGCGTCCAGGCTGGGGCCCTGCCCCTGGGTCAGTTGCAGGTCTTCGAGGGCGAGGGTGCGGGCGCCGAAGGACTGCACCAGTTCGGCGGGGCCGCCCGCGGGGGCGAGGAGGAGCGCCAGGCCGTCCAGCCCCAGCGCCTGAGTGCACTCCTCCAGCGGCAGCGGGGCGAGTCCCGGCCCCGGGTGGGAGTGCAGGGTCCGCAGATACGAGGTCATCGCTGGATGCGGCACCGTGCTCACCCCCTGCTCGTCGGCCCGGCGGACCCGGAATGCCGCCGGGGGCGGTTCTTCAGCGTCCGGGCTTCAGGAGGGAGGCGTCGGCGGTGCCGTCCAGCACCTGGCGGGCGATGTCCGTGAGCCGGGCCCGGTGGTCGCGGGCATAGCTCCGCATCAGGACGAACGCCTGGTCGGCGCCGGTGCGGTGGCGCTGGGCGAGGTTGCCCTTGGCCTGTTCGATGATGATGCGGCTGTCGAGCGCCGCTTGCAGTTGTGCGGTCACCGTCATCTGCTCGCTCACCGACCGCTGTTGGAGGATGCCGATCGTGGCCGTATCCGCCAGCGCCTGGCCGAGGCGGAGCTGGGAGGCGTCCAGCGGGCCGGCCACGTCGCGGAACAGGTTGAGAGCGCCGATCCCCTGCGCGTGCAGCCGCAGCGGCGCCGACACCACCGAGGTGAACCCCATCAGAAGGGCCCGCGGCGTGAACCGGGGCCACCGCCGACGGGCCTCCTCCGACTCCAGCGGCACATCGGGCACCTGCACACCGAAGTGGAAGCAGTCCCGGCACGGCCCCTCGTCCCACTCGACGCTTGCCATCTCCAGCGCGCGAGTGCGCTCATCGGAGGCTGCCACGTCCACCACCCGGCCCTGCGGAGTGGACAGCAGCACCCCGGCCGCCGCCACCTCCAGCAGTTCCACGCAGTGATCGGTCAGCGTGTGCAGGAAGCCGATCACGTCGAAGTCCCGCACCAACGTGTCGGAGAGCTCGACGAACGCGGCTGCCAGCCGCTCCTCGCGCGACGTGTCGGGCATACCCCTTCACCCCCAAGGAATCCCGGGACGCCCGCCGATGGGCACCCCGCGTACTAGCCCCCATCCAGTGTCGTCAACCCTCTGACCCGAATCCATTGCGTGGACGGAACCTGCGTCACGCGGGGCGGACTTGTAGACCCTGGGCGTAGCGGCGTCGGCCCGCTGCGACCAGAGGCGGGGGCGGTCATGGCGCATGGCGCACGGCGCACGGCTCATGTCTCAGGGCACATGGCTCGTGGCGCATGGCTCAGCTCATGTCTCAGGGCTCATGTCTCAGGGCTCATGTCTCAGGGCGTTCTCAGGCTGCTGCGGCCCGTTCGTGGTGCGGGCGTCGGCGCAGGTCGGTGCGGGTGGGGGAGAGGGAAAGGGGCGTGTGGGAGACGTCGAGAGGACTGATGTCGGTGCCGGGCGGGACGATCGCGTCGATCTTGTCGAGGATGTCGTCGTCAAGGGTGACGCCGGCCCCGGCGAGCAGGTCGTCGAGCTGGTCCATGGTGCGCGGGCCGATGATGGCGGCGGTGACGTCGGGATGGCCGGTGGCGAAGGCCATGGCCAGGTGCGTGAGGGAGTGGCCGGCCTCCTCGGCGAGAGTGAGCAGCTGCTCGACGGCGTCCAGCTTGTGCTCGTCGGTGAGATGCCGGGGGACCCACTGCATGCGGAGGTTGTCGGGCCGCGGGGCGCCCTTGCGGTAGCGGCCGGTGAGCAGGCCCATCGCCAGCGGGCTCCACGCCAGTACGCCCAGCCCGTAGCGGCGGCAGACGGGCAGGACCTCGCGCTCGATGCCGCGGTTGAGCAGGGAGTAGGTGGGCTGCTCGGTTCGCAGGCGGTGCAGACCGCGCTGCTGGGACACCCACTGCGCTTCGACGATTTCCGAGGCCGGCAGGTTGGAGGTGCCGATCGCGCGGACCTTCCCGGCCCGCACGAGGTCCGTGAGCGCGGAGAGCGTCTCTTCGACGTCGGTGTGCGAGTCGGGGTGGTGGATCTGGTAGAGGTCGATGTAATCGGTCCGCAGCCGCTTCAGCGAGCCCTCGACCGCCTGCATGATCCAACGCCGGGAGTTGCCACTGCGGTTGGGCCCCTCGCCCATCGGCCCGTTGAACTTGGTCGCCAGTACGACCTCGTCGCGGCGTCCCGCGAGAGCCTTGCCGACGATCTCCTCGGTCTCGCTGTAGCCGTAGACGTCGGCGGTGTCGACGAAATTGATACCCGCGTCGAGCGCCCGGTGGATCATCCGCGTGCACTCGCCGCGATCCGGATTGCCCGTCTTGCCGAACACCATGGTGCCCAGGCAGTAGGCGCTGACCTCGATGCCGGTCCGTCCCAGTTTCCGCGTCCGCACGGTGACCTGTTTCCTTCCGCTGCTGTACGTGTGTGCTGTACGTCTGCGCTGTACGTGTGTGCTGTACGTGTCCTCGGGGCCCGCGCCGTACGGATTGCTGTGGGGGTCCGTACGGCGCAGGCTGTCGGCCGGTCGGCTCAGCCGTTGTACGGGGCGGTGACGTCCAGCACCCAGGTGACGCCGAAGCGGTCGGTGAGCATGCCGTACAGCGGCGCCCACTGCGCGGGCTCCAGCGGGCTCACGACGGTCGAGCCCTTGGCGAGCTTGCCCCACAGGGCCTTGATCTCCTCGGCGTCCTCGCCGCGTACGGACACGAAGAACGGGTTCTCGCCCTGGGCCCAGGGGAGTCGCGACGGAACGTCGTAGGCCATGACGTGGAAGCCGTTGTCACCGGCCACCTCGCCCCACATCACCCAGTCCGCCTCGCTCTCGTTCTGCACGGCGCCGGCGTCCTTGTAGGTGACCGCGACGGTACGTCCGCCGAAGACGGACTGATAGAAGTCCAGCGCCTCGCGTGCGGCGCCCCGGAAGTTCAGATGAGTGGTGGTCGTGACGGACATGACCTGCTCCTTGCCTCGATATGACAGATACGCCACCGGTCAGGAGGGGGCCTCCCTCCCGAACGGCTTGTACCGCCACCATGACGGAGGTAGAGGACAGGTTGTGTCCTCTACTCCGATGCGGTGTCCAGCGCGCAGGTCATTCGCGCTGGATCGCCAACTGGGCCCAGACCGTCTTGCCGGTCTCGCGCGGGCGCACACCCCACTTCTCCGCGAGAGCGTTTACGAGCAGCAGCCCGCGCCCGTCGGTGTCCTCCTCGCCGGGCTCCCTGAGCACGGGCATTCGCCACTGGTACGAGTCCGACACTTCGAGGATCAGCGCGCCGCTTCGGCGTCTGAGCTCCACTTCGAAAAAATCGCCGATTCCCTTTGCGTGGACGACGGCGTTGGTCGTCAACTCGCTTACGACGAGTGACGCGTCTTCGATGAGGCCGCCGAGTTTCCACTCGGTGAGGAGCGCTTCGACGTGGTGGCGGGCTTCGGGCACCGAGTCCTTGCGGACCCGGAATCTCTTCGTGTTCGTACGCCCGGACATGGGTCCCCCAAGGGTGGTGGGCAGGCGGAAGAGTGATCACCAAGCGTCTATGTGTGGCGACGCTGTGTGACGCGGGCTACGTTAGGGCGCGATCGTCGCGCTGCGCAACTGGGCTGGGGACGCGAAGTTGCGTATGGCTACGAGTCGCCAACTCGCTAGCGTGTAGCGTCCGGTCACGTGCAGAGTGGTTACACGGAGTGGAGGAGGGCGCATGCCCGCAGGTGGACGTCCTACCGTGCGCAGTAAGCGACTTGGGGCGGCGCTGAGGAGGTACCGCGAGGCTGCGAAGCTCGACCAGCAGCACGCCGCTGAGCACATTGTCGGGTCGAAGACCAAGATCAGCAGAATCGAAGCCGGGCAAGTCTCTGCGCGCCCTGGCGACGTTCGGCTCCTGTTGGAGCTGTACGGAGTTGAGGACCTCAACGTCCATCGGAGGCTTGAACAGCTCGCGCGGGACTCCAACAAGCGTGGATGGTGGCTCAACTACCCATCGGCCACCAAGGAAGAGGGGTACGCCGACTTCATCGCCTTGGAGACGGACGCGACCTACATTCGTACATGGCAGCCGTTGTTCATTCCTGGCTTGCTCCAGACCGATGACTACGTGAAGGCTCTGATGGACCTGAGCCTGAGTACGCACAGCCCCGAAGACCTTGACGAAGCCGTGGCGATTCGCCGGGCCCGTCGGCAGACCATCGAAGAGGACGGGGCGCAGTACGCGACGGTCATCTGGGAGCCTGCGCTTACGGTTCCTATGCCGTCGCCAAAGATTCACCGCGAACAGTTGCTACACATCGAAAATGTGGCGCAGCGGCAGAACGTGAGCATTCAGGTGCTCCCGCTCTCCGATTGGAAGGCCGTCCACCTTTCGTCGCATTTCGTGATGTTCAGCCTCGGGCCGGAGCCTGCCCCCGAAGCTGTCGCGTACGACACCACGACGAGAACGGTCATCTTCGAAGACCTTGAGGAGATGGCCAAGCATGCACGGATCTTTGAGGCGCTGAGGTCTGCCGCATTGACCCCGGAGCAGAGTCTGACCTTCATTCGGAACGTAATGAAGGGTATCCCGGAGACCGAGAAGGAACCGGAAAAATGAACCGCGAGATTGCGGCCGTGACCAAGAAAGCAAGTGCATCCCAGAGCGGGCCGCAGCGTCTAGACGGCCCGTGCTGCTGACGGGAGTCGGGGTGTCAGGGACAGTGAGGACACTGATGGCAGCAATCAGTTTTACGCACCCGCCGAGTGGGCTGTCTTCGTGGACTGTGTGATTGGCCGGAGAGTTCGGCGAGTAGTCCAGGAGTCCGGAATGAAGAGCTAGGAGATCGTGTATTCGTCCATGAAGGCGAGCGCCTCCCGGGGGCGCGTACGGCCGACGGCGGCCGGGCTGTCCGGGACAGCAATAACCGTGACGGCGGAACCCAGTTCTACACGCCCACCGAATGGGCCGCCTTCCTGGACGGCATAAAAGCCGGGGAGTTCGACGACTGACGCGGACGCGATCGGCACTGTGCCCCTGCACGGCGACGAGCCGTGAGGGGGCACAGTGTTTCAAGCGGCAGCCAGCGCTGCATCAGGCAACGTTCGCCCTGGCGACGTTGGCGCGTAGCCGCTGGACGGTGGGGTCGTCGGCCTCGATAGGGGTCGAGGTGGGTTTTCGGGTGTTCCTGCGCGGGCGTTGTGCCGAGGGCTGAGGGCCGGTACGGCACCCCGGGCAGGGGGTGGGTTGGCTGCTCGGTGGGCGGTATTGCCGGTGCGTGGGTGCGGGTTTCGTCTCGGACCCTCCGGGTCCAAGGCGCTAGCAGCGGAGGGGGAGGGGGCGGGGTTGCGCTTGGTTCGCTGCCTGGCGGGTGGGTTTGTGGCTGAGGTCAGGGCTGGCTCCGCTGCGCTGCGCCGCTGGCTGCTGCCGCGAT
>NZ_JBHVHQ010000167.1:0-2581 GCF_042800135.1 Streptomyces sp. NPDC057654
GCGCTCAGCTGGGCGGCGCTGCGACTGGTCGTCGAGCGCGGGCTCGACGCGGTCAAGGTGGAGGACATCGCCGAGGCGGCGGGCGTCTCGCCGCGCACGTTCAACAACTACTACTCCAGCAAGGGCGAGGCGATCGTCGCCCGTCACCTCGACCGCTGCCTCGGCGTCGCGGACGCGCTGCGCGAGGACCCCGCGGAGCCGCTGTGGGAGGCGATCCCCCGCGCGGTGCTCACGGGTTTCGCGCCGGACGCCGTGTCGGCCGCGTACCCCGTGTCCGACGTGGCGCAGTGGACGGCGGGCGTCCGCGCGATGCTCGCCGAACCCGCCCTGCAAGGCGAGATGCTGCGCGCCGGGGCCGTCGCCGAGGCCGAGATCGCCGCGGCCGTCGCCGACCGTACGGGCACCGACCCGAAGCAGGACCTGTACCCGCACCTCGTCGCGTCCGCGGTCGTCGCCGCGATCAACGCCGCCATGGCACACCACCTCCGGACCGACCCGCCCGTGCCGGTGAGCCGCCTGCTCAAGGACGGCCTCGCC
Source organism: Streptomyces sp. NPDC057654 (assembly GCF_042800135.1). Classification (NCBI taxonomy): domain Bacteria; kingdom Bacillati; phylum Actinomycetota; class Actinomycetes; order Kitasatosporales; family Streptomycetaceae; genus Streptomyces; species Streptomyces sp. NPDC057654. The sequence continues at coordinate 538 of NZ_JBHVHQ010000167.1, forward strand.
CGGATCGCGGCGGGGCTGCCCGCCCCCTAGACAACCCTCGTGAAGGAACAGCCCGGCGGGCCGCCGGGCCGATGTTCCCTGCCCGGAAAAGGAGTTCGTCCCATGATCGATGTCGTCATCGCGGGCGCCGGCCCCAACGGCCTGATGCTCGCCTGTGAACTCGCCCTGGCCGGCGTGCGTCCGGTCGTCCTGGAGCGGCTCGCCGAGCCGGTCGACGAGCAGCGCGCGAACGGCCTGGTCGGCCAGGTCATCCGGATGCTCGACCGGCGCGGCCTGTACGAGCGGCTGACCGAACCCGGCGCCGTGCCCGAGCCCGCGCCCGGCTTCGTCTTCGGCGCGTTCCCGCTCGCCCTGCGCGACCTGCCGGACAACTCGCTCTACATCCTGCCGGTGCCGCAGCGCCGGATAGAGAAGATGCTCGCCGAGCGCGCCGCCGAGCTGGGCGTCGAGGTCCGCCGAGGCCACGAGGTCACCGGCCTGACGCAGGACGAGCACGGCGTACGGATCGGGATACGGGACCGGGAGCCCGTCGAGGCGGCGTTCCTGGTCGGGGCCGACGGCGGGCACAGCACGGTCCGGGGGCTCGCCGGAATCGACTTCCCCGGCATCACCTCGGACGACTCGGTCTCGCACTCCGGACATGTGCGCGTGGACCCGGAGCTGGTCGGGGAGGACGGCGGGCTGACCGTGCCCGGCTTCGGCGTCGTACCGCCGTTCCAGCATCTGCGCACGGAGAACGGCCTGTTCACCTGGGCGCCGTTCCCGGGTGACGATCCGAAGGTCAGCACGGCGGAGTGGAACCAGCCGGCCGAGGGCGAGAACTCGTTCGACGCGCTGCGGGCCAGCGCCTCCCGCGTCCTCGGCGTGGACGCGCCGCTCGCCCCGCCGGCCGGCCCCGGCCCGCACCTGATCAGGCGGCTGTTCGGCGGCAACACCCGGATCGCGGCGCGGTACCGCGCGGGCCGCGTCCTGCTGCTCGGGGACGCCGCGCACGTGCACTCGGCGATCGGCGGACCGGGGCTCAACATGGGCCTCCAGGACGCGGTGAACCTCGGCTGGAAGCTGGCCGCCGAGGTGCGCGGCCACGCGCCCGAGGGGCTGCTGGACACCTATGAGTCGGAGCGGTCGCCGGTGGCGCGGCGGGTCGCCATGCACACGCAGGCGCAGTCGCTGCTCACCCGGCCGGGCGGCGATGTGACCGCGCTGCGCGAGCTGTTCGGCGAGCTGCTCGACCAGCCCTCGACGCGGCAGCACATCGCGGACCTGCTGTCCGGCGCGGACGTCGCGTACGAGATGGGGGCGGCGACCGGTCCGCTCGTGGGCCGGTGGGCGCCGGACCTGCCGGGCCTGCGCGAGCTGACCCGTACGGCCCGCCCGCTCCTCCTGGACCCGACCGGCGCGCTGGATGCGGGCCGCTGGTCCCGGCGCGTCGACACCGTGACCGTCCCGGAGCTCGACACCGCGCTCCTGCTGCGGCCGGACTGCTACGTCGCCTGGCAGGGCGGCACGGACGCCGGTCTGCACGAGGCGCTGGGCGCCTGGTTCAAGGCGGCCTGAGCCGTGTGCCGGCGGGCGCGCTACTGCTGCCCGGCGCCCGGCAGCAGCGTGCCCGGTTCGGGGGCGTTCACCTCGACCGCCTCCGTCTTGAGGTTGCGCTGCTGCCGCCTGGCGACCCAGTTGGCGAACCACGACAGCAGCATGCACATTCCGATGTAGATCGGCGAGATCACCATGACGACGGGGATGAACGGCAGATCGTAGTCCAGATTGGAGGCGATCAGCTTGCCCGCGTGGAGGAATTCCTCATAGGTGATGAGGTAGCCGAGCGAGGTGTCCTTGAGGGCCACCACGAGCTGACTGATGATCGTCGGCAGCATCGCCCGTACGGCCTGCGGCACCAGGACGTGCGTCATCACCTGCGTCTTGCGCATCCCCAGCGCTTCGCCAGCACGTAGAAGACCGCGCTGATGGTACGGGTCACGATCAGCGAGCCGACGGCCAGCCAGACGAAGGTCCAGCAGATCCTGTAGCCCTGGCACGTAGA
>NZ_JBHVHQ010000167.1:2591-12500 GCF_042800135.1 Streptomyces sp. NPDC057654
GTACGGAACACCTCGGCGAGCACCGAGCCGTTGTACAGCGTCAGCCCGGTGACCAGGGCGGGCAGCGGCTGGACCTTGAGCGCCACGAAGACGAAGAAGATCATCACCAGCACGGGCATGGCCCGGAAGAATTCGACCAGCAGCGTCGCCGCCCAGCGCACCGGCCGGTGCTCCGAGAGCCGCCCCGCCGCGAGCACGGCGGCGAGCGCCAGGGCGAGCACGGCGGAGTACGCGAACGCCTTGAGCGTGTTGCCGAGTCCGCGCAGCAGCATTTCCTGGATGCCCTGGTAGACGAACGGCGTCCACTTGCGGGAGGTGAACTGCTCGGTGTCGAAGAGGAGATAGAGGACCCAGCCGAGCAGGGCGAGGATCGCGGCGGTGGCGAGCAGCCCGTAGACGCGGTGGCGGCGCCGGGTGCGGGGGCCCGGCACGTCGTACAGCACGGTGTCGCTCATCGGGCCACTCCCCAGCGCTTCTCCAGCACGTTGAAGACCGCGCTGATGGTCAGGGTCACGATCAGATAGCCGACGGCGATCCAGACGAAGGTCCAGATGATGCTGTAGCCCAGCTCGTTGAGGGTCTTGTACGTGCCGAGGAGCTCGGTGACGCTGAACGATCCGGCGATCGCCGAGTTCTTGGCGAGGGCGATCAGCGTCGAGCCGATCGGCGGGATGACGGACCGGAACGCCTGCGGCAGCACCACGCCGCCGAGGGTCTGCCCGAAGGTCATGCCGAGGCTGCGGGCCGCCTCGCCCTGCCCGACGGGCACGGTGTTGATGCCGGAGCGGACCGCCTCGCAGATGAAGGCGGAGGTGTAGCAGCCGAGCGCGAGGACGGCGAAGAGCTGGAAGGGCAGGACGAGCCCGAACCTCGGCAGCCCCAGCAGGACCGCGAAGAACAGCAGTGTCAGGGGGGTGTTGCGCAGTACGGCCACCCATACGGTTCCGAACGCGCGCAGCGAGCCGACCGGCGCGACGCGGAAGGAGGCCATCACGAAGCCGAGCACGAGCGAGAGGAGCCCGGCGTAGACGGTGAGTTCGACGGTGCCGAGCAGGCCCTTGCCGTACAGGGAGAAGTTTTCGGTGAGTACGTCCATGGCGGTCCTTGCCTCAGCTCGCCGGGTAGCGGTCGACGGCGGGCGGCTTCGGGGCGGGAACCCCGGACAGGCCGAGGGTCGCCTCGTACGCCTTCTTCCAGTCGCCGTTCTTCTCGTGCGCCTCGACGGCGTCGTCGAGCGCGAGGCGCAGCGCGGTGTCGCCGCGCGGAACGCCGATGCCGTACGGCTCCTTCGAGAAGGGCCGGCCCGCGAGCTTCAGCTCGTCGGGCACCTTGGCCGCGTAGCCCATCAGGATGCTGTCGTCGGTGGTGACGGCGTCCACCTGGTAGGTGAGCAGGTTGTCGACGCAGATCGAGTACGTGTCGTAGGCGACGGCGACAGCCTTGGGATAGTCGGCCTGGAGGCGCTGGAGCGGTGTGGAGCCCGCGGCGGAGCAGACCTTCTTGCCGTCGAGGTCGCGGGGGCCGTGGATGTCCTTCTCGTCGGTCCGTACGAGCAGCCCCTGGCCGGCCATGTAGTACGGGCCGGCGAACCCGACCTGCTTCTTGCGCAGGGCGTTCACGGTGTAGGTGCCGACGTAGTAGTCGATCTGGCCGTTCTGGAGCGCGGTCTCGCGGTTGGCGGAGGCGATGGTCTTGAACCGGATCGTCTTCGGGTCGAGGCCGAGGGAGGCGGACATCATCTTGGCGATCTCGATGTCGAAGCCGGAGTAGCGGCCGCTGGCGGGGTCCTTCTCGCCCAGGTAGGGCTGGTCCTCCTTGGCGCCGACGACGAGGTGGCCGCGGGCGCGGGCGCGCTTCCAGGTGGTGGAGCCGGGCAGCCGGAAGCCGTCGGCCACCCGGTAGACGGGCAGGGCACTGGCCGGCGGGCCCTTGACGGGCGGGCTGCCGGACTTGCCGCAGGCCGCGGCGGACAGGGCGAGGCCGGCGAGGGCGAGGGCCGCCGCGATTCGGTGGGCGAGGCCGTACAGGACCGCTGGGCGGGAAGCCGGTGTCATCTCTGCTCCCCCGCTCAGTGCTTGAGGATCTTGGACAGGAAGTCCTTGGCGCGGTCGCTCTCCGGCGCGGTGAAGAACTCCTCCGGCGCGCGGTCCTCGACGATGCTCCCGTCGGCCATGAACACGACCCGGTTGGCGGCGGAGCGGGCGAACCCCATCTCGTGGGTGACGACGACCATCGTCATGCCGTCGCGGGCGAGTTGCCGCATGACCTCCAGCACCTCGTTGATCATCTCCGGGTCGAGCGCGGAGGTCGGCTCGTCGAAGAGCAGCGCCTTGGGGTCCATCGCGAGCGCGCGGGCGATGGCGACGCGCTGCTGCTGTCCGCCGGAGAGCTGGGCCGGGTACTTGTCGGCGTGGGCGGCGAGCCCGACGCGGTCCAGCAGTTCGCGCGAGCGCCGGTCGGCCGCTTCCTTCTTGCGTCCCCTGACCTTGATCTGGGCCAGGGAGACGTTCGCCAGCACGCTCTTGTGGGCGAAGAGGTTGAAGGACTGGAAGACCATGCCGACCTCGGCGCGGAGCCGCGCGAGGCTCTTGCCCTCCTCGGGCAGCGGCTTCCCGTCGAGGAGGATCGTGCCGGACTCGACGGGCTCCAGGCGGTTGACGGTCCGGCACAGGGTCGACTTGCCGGAGCCGGAGGGGCCGATGACGACCACCACCTCCCCCCGGCCGACGGTGAGGTTGATGTCCCGCAGGACGTGCAACGAGCCGAAGTGCTTGTTCACATCACGCAGCTCGATCAATGGATCGACGGCCATACCCAGCTCTACCCACTCTCAACCGTGTCGCGGTCACCGCAAACTATCCATCCGAATACGGGACTTCCCGGACGACACGCACACGGCGGGGATTAACCGACTTTTTGCCGACAGGACCTAGGTACGCAGAGCGGGCCTGGGTACCTAGCCTGAGGGGCACTTCGTGCGAAAGGACCCCAGGTGTGTGACCTCAGGCCCGTCTACCAGCGCATCGCCGACGACCTCCGGCAGCGGATCGACGAAGGCTCCCTGAACGTCGGCGACCGCATCCCCTCCCGCTCCGAGCTCAAGCGCGCGTACGACGCGAGCGACCAGACCGTGGACCGCGCGGTGCGGGTGCTCAAGGCCGCCGGGTACGCGGAAGGGCAGTTCGGGCGCGGGGTGTTCGTCAGCGACCGGGCGCCGCTCGGCGCGCTGCTGCGCTCCACCGGAGCCGTCGACTCCCCCTTCGCCACGGTGATCCGGGGGTACGACCCGGAGCGCGAGCGCGACGCCGACGGGTGCTCGCCGCTCGGCCGGGCCGCCGTCGGCAGCAGCGCCGCGGACACCGCGCTGACCTGGGAGGCCACCTCCGCCGAGATGGCCGCGCCGGACCGGATCGCCGTGCGGCTGGGGCTGGCGCCGGACACCGGGGTGATCTGCACCCAGTACGAGTACCTCGCCAACCGGCGCCCCGTGCAGCTCGCCACCAGCTGGGAGCCGCTGTCGGTCACGGAGGGCACGGACGTCGCGCATCCGGAGCGCGGCCCGTACGCCCGGCGCGGGGTGCGCGGGCGGCTGGCCGCCATCGGCATCCGGGTCGTACGGGCGCAGGACCTGGTCGGGTCGCGGCCGGCCACGAGCCGGGAGGCGGAGACGCTGGGCTGCGCGGTCGGGCAGTGCGTGACGGTCGTCGAGCGCACCCACTTCGACTCCGACGACCGGGCCGTGGAGACCGCCGACATCGTGGTGCGGGCGGACCGGTGGCGGCTGGAGTACTCGATTCCGTTCGTCAGCTAGCGGGCTTGGACGGCTGGTCGGCTCGACGGTTCGTCGGTGGCGGGGCGGCTTGACGGCGGCGGGTCGGTCGTCGGCGGATCGGTCGTCGGCGGCTTCGGCCCCGGCCCGGCCGCGCGGGCGCCCGTCAGCTCTCCGCGATCTCCGCGTACAGCTGGGACAGCTCCGGCGCGCCGTCGGCCGCCCACCCCTGGCCCGCCTCGACCACGTCGATCTCCCGGCCGTTGCCGAGCAGGACGACGGGCTGGCCGTCGGGCCGGATGTGCCAGCCCGCGCCCGCGACCGTGCGGACGACGACCGTGCCCAGATACAGCCCGGCGTCGTTGCCGAGCCACGGCAGCAGCTCGGGGTCCTCGCGCCAGCGCGGCTGGAGCTGGTCCAGCGCCGCGAGGGAGGCGGCCGAGTCGTCCAGCTCCACCCCCGCCGACTCGGCCTGGGCGCGCAGCAGTTCACACTCCGAGAGCAGTTCGGCGACGCCTTCCGGATCCATGTCGAGCGCCTCGGCCGGCGTCATCGCGCTCCCCGGTCCGTGCCGCTTGCGCCAGTTGTCCAAGAAGGGAATGTTCATACCGCACAGGTTCCCACCCGCACGGACGGCCTCACCACAGGCGCGCGGCACACCCTCTTGGCCCATTGGGCCTCCTTGACGTCGCCTGGGCGTCTCTTTACCTTCATCCCGCCATAGCAGGGTCCGCCACCGGGGCCCCTCAAGCGCCCTTTCTCCACACAGCGGCTCCACGCACAGCTTCATGGACCGGCGCGCACGGACCGCTGCGCGCGCCGACGGGACACGGGAGGCAGCACACATGCTCGTACACATGTTCCGCACGGCGCGCGGCGGGGACGGCCGGCACAGACCCGCGACCGGGCTCACGGCCGGGCTGCTCGCGACGGGCGTCGCGCTGGCCCTCGCCGTCCCGGCCGCGCCCGCCCTCGCCGCACAACGCCCCGCCGAGCCGCTCCCGTTGGAGCGGCTCTTCGACAATACGGCCGTCAGCGACGACACCCGGCCGGGCGCGGCGGACTTCGACGGCGACGGCGATTCGCTCTCCGCCCAGGACCTGGCCGCCGCGGGCTGGACGCCGGGGCGCGCCCTCGGCTTCGACGGGGCCCGGCTGCGGCTGCCGCGGTCCGCCGCCGGGACTCCGGACAATGTGCGCGCCGACGGGCAGCGGGTGCGGCTGACCGGGCGCGGCGACGCCGTCTCCTTCCTCGTCGCCGGTACGGGCGGCACGACGTCGGGCAGCGGCACGGTGCGCTACCGGGACGGCTCGCACGGTACGTACACGCTGGCCGCGCCGGACTGGCGGACCGGCCCCCTCGCGACGAAGGCGGTGGCGCTGCCGCACCTCAACTCCCCGGACGGGCAGCGCGCCGAGAAGACCCGGCTGTTCGTGGTGGCCGTGCCGGTGGCGCGCGGCCGGGAGATCGCGTCCGTGGTGCTGCCGGAGGCGGCCGGTCTGCACGTCTTCGCGGCGGCGGTACGGGCCGAGCCCGAGGGGTGGACGGGGAGCTGGGCGGCGTCCGCGTCCGGGTACACCGCGGTCGGGCCGTGGCGGGACCGGACGCTGCGGCTCGTCGTGCACACGAGCGCGGGCGGGCCGCGGGCCCGGATCCGGCTGGCCAACACCTTCGCGGGGCGGCCGCTGGCGATCGGGCACGCGAGCGTGGCGCTCCGGGCGAGCGGCGCGGAGGCGGCCGGGCGGCCCGTGCCGCTGCGGTTCGGCGGCCGGGCGGGCATCGAAGTCCCGGCGGGGGCCGAGCAGTTCAGCGACCCGGTGGGGTTCCACGTGCCCGCGGGGGCCGATCTTCTGGTGAGCGTGCACCTGCCGGGGACGGTGAGCGCGCTGCCGACCCACACCCTGGCCCTCCAGCACTCCTATCTGAGCGCCGACGGCAGCGGGGACCGTACGGGCGAGCGCGGCGGAGGCTCGTACGGCGAGTCGCTCACCACCTGGCCGCTGCTGACCGGCGTGGACGTCGGGGGCGGGCCGGGGTCGGTGGTGGCGCTGGGCGACTCGATCACCGACGGCGCGAACTCGACGCCCGACGCCAACCGGCGCTGGCCCGATCTGCTGTGGAACCGGCTCGCCGCGCAGCACGCGGTGCCCCGGCTGGGCGTGCTCAACGAGTCCATTTCCGGGAACCGTGTGGTGACCGACCGCTATCCGGGGGACGGCGTCTCCACGATCGCGAGCGGGGTGAGCGCGCAGCACCGGCTGGACCGCGATGTGCTGGGCCAGACCTCGGCCCGTACGGTCCTCGTCTTCGAGGGCGTCAACGACGTGCGCGCGGGCACCCCCGCCGAGGAGGTCGTCGCGGGGCTGCGGGCCGTCAGGGCGCGGGCGCACGCGCGGGGGCTGCGCGTGGTGATGGCCACGATCGCGCCGTGCGCGGGCGAGACGTACTGCCCGCCCGCGGCGAACACGAAGCGCGAGCAGGTCAACGCCTTCATCCGCTCGGGCGAGGGCCGCTTCGACGCCGTGCTGGACTTCGACGCCGTGATCCGCGACCCGGACCGGCCCGAGCGGATGCTGCCCGCCTACGACAGCGGCGACCATCTGCACCCCAACGACGCGGGGATGCGGGCGCTCGCCGATGCCGTCGAGCTGCGCGACCTGGTGGGGCGAGCGGGGTGAGGCGTCCCATGGCTCACAGGTCCGGGTGTTACAGGTCCAGGGCTCACAGATCCAGGTCGACGACGACGGGGGCATGGTCCGAGGCGCCCTTGCCCTTGCGCTCCTCCCGGTCGACGTAGGAGTCGGAGACGGCCTTGGCGAAGCCTCCGTTGCCGTAGACGAGGTCGATGCGCATGCCCTTGTTCTTCGGGAAGCCGAGGGCGCGGTAGTCCCAGTAGGTGTACGGGCGGTCGTACTTGAGCGGGCGGGGCACCACGTCGGACAGACCGGTGGTGCGCAGGGCGGCGAGCGCGTCGCGCTCCGCGGGGGTGACGTGGGTCGCGCCCTCGAAGAGGGCCCGGTCCCAGACGTCGTCGTCGGTGGGCGCGACGTTGAAGTCGCCGAGGACGGCGAAGGGCCGCTCCCCCGCGGCGTCGTCGGCGACGGCCGCCTTCAGCGCCTCGAACCAGCGGAGCTTGTACGCGTAGTGCGCGTGGTCGACCTCGCGGCCGTTGGGCACGTACACCGACCAGACGCGGGCGGGGCCGCAGGTGGCCGAGACGGCGCGGGGCTCCTGCGCGCCCTCGTACTCCGGGCCGCCGGGCAGTCCGACGACCACGTCGTCGAGGCCGACCCTGGACAGCAGGGCCACGCCGTTCCACCGGCCGGTCGCGTTGACGGCGGCCTCGTAGCCGAGCTCGCGCAGCGCGTCGAAGGGGAACTGCTCCTCGGCGCACTTGGTCTCCTGGACGCACAGCACATCGGTGCCGCTGCTCTCCAGCCAGGCCAGCAGCCGGGGCAGCCGGGCGGTGATCGAGTTGACGTTCCATGTGGCGATGCGCATGTCCGTAAACCTACCGCCCGGGTCCGACAGTCACCGTCCGGCGGTGCCGGTCCAGGCCGCCGCCCAGGTCACGGCCGGGCCCTTCCCGCTCGCGTCACAGCCCGACGCTCTGGCCCGGGTCGAGCCGGAGGTGGTCCGCCCCGGCGACGCCGGGCCCGTCCGGGCCGAGCATCCGGTCGTACACGGGCCGGGCGAGGCCGGTGAGCAGCGCGTCGTGGACGTCGAGGGCGCGCCGCGGCCCGACCTCGCGGACGTAGTCGATGATCTCGCCGACCTTGTTCCACGGGGCCATCACCGGGATCAGCAGGGTGTCGACGCGCTGTCCGGGGAGGGTCAGCGCGTCGCCGGGGTGGAAGACGGAGCCGTCCACGAGATAGCCGACGTTGGTGATGCGCGGGATGTCGGGGTGGATGACGGCGTGCAGCTGGCCGTGGACCTGGACGTCGAAGCCGGCGGCGGTGAAGGCGTCGCCCTCGCCGACGGTGTGGACGCGGCCCGGGAAGGCCGCGGAGACCTGGTCGGCGACGCTGCGCAGCGTCCAGATCTCGGCGGCCGGGTTGGCGTCCAGGGCGGCCCGGAGCCGGCCCTCGTCGAAGTGGTCCGGGTGTTCGTGGGTGACCAGCACGGCGTCCGCGCCGACGGCCGCGTCCTGCTCGCTGAAGCCGCCGGGGTCGATGACGAGGGTCCGGCCGTCCTTCTCCAGCCGGACGCAGGCGTGGCTGTGCTTGGTGAGGTTCATGCTCCCCATCCTGCTACGCGTGCGGGCTGGTCTCCTCACGGATCACGCGCTGCGCCACGGCGAACGCGGAATTGGCGGTCGGCACCCCGCAGTACACGGCGGTCTGGAGCAGCACTTCCTTGATCTCTTCCGGGGTGAGGCCGTTGCGGAGCGCGGCGCGGGTGTGGAAGGCCAGCTCGTCGAGGTGGCCGCGGGCGGCCAGCGCGGTGAGGGTGATCACGCTGCGGGTGTGCCGGTCGAGTCCGGGGCGGCTCCATACCTCGCCCCAGGCGTAGCGGGTGATGAAGTCCTGGAAGTCGCCGGTGAAGTCGTCCTTGGCCGCTTCGGCGCGGTCCACGTGGGCGTCGCCGAGCACTTCGCGCCGTACCTTCATGCCGGCTTCGTACGCCTCGGCGGCGGGGCCGCCGGTCGCGACGGGCTGTTCGACGGAGGCGATGGCGGCGACGGGTCCGCTGGGCACGGCGGGTGCCGTGGTGGGCGGCGGCGGGGGCGTGAGCTGCGGCTTGGGCGCGGGCGGGGTGATGGCGTGGGGGCCGGTCTGTTCGTAGCCGCTCTGCCAGGAGGTGGTGAAGTGCCGGACCAGCAGGTCGGTGACGGCGGCGGGCTGCTCGACGGGGGCGAGGTGCGAGGTGCCGGGGACCAGGGCGAGCCTGGCGTCGGGTATCCCGGCGACCAGGACACGGGCGTCGGCGGGCGGGCTGACCTGGTCCTCCGCGCCGACGAGCACGAGGGTGGGCACGCCGACGCGGCCGAGTTCGGCGCGGACGTCGAAGGAGGCCAGGGCCTCGCAGGCGGCGATGTAGCAGCCGGGGTCGGTGGTGCGGACCATCTGGACGGCCCATTCCACGATCGCGGGCTGGGCCGCGGCGAAGCCGGGGGTGAACCAGCGCTCGGGCGAGGAGCGGGCGATCGGGTCGAGTCCGTTCGTCCGGACGACGACGCCGCGCTGCCGCCAGGCGTCGGCGGTGCCGAACCGGGCGGAGGAGGCGACGAGGGCGAGCGAGGCGAGGCGGTGCGGGTGGCGCAGGGCGAGGTCGGCGCCGACGGCCCCGCCGATCGAGCAGCCGACGTAGCCGAATCTGTCGACGCCCAGCTGGTCGAGGGTGACCAGCAGCCGGTCGGTGAGGTCCCCGATGGCGGTGGCGGGGTGCGCGGGCGCGCCGCCGTGGCCGGGCAGGTCGAACCGGATCACGCGCCAGTGCCGCGTCAGCTCCGGGATCTGCCGATCCCACATATGCCAGGTCGTTCCGAGGGAGGGGCCCATGATCAGGACCGGGGCCTGCTCCGGTCCGTCGCACCGGTACTGCAAGGCTTCGGTCGTCGTCTCGCTCACGCTCCGCACGCTCTCATCTCTCACAATCTGTCACAACAGCCGGGCCGCTTCGCCCGCCCCGGACCGGTTCACGGTGTGCTGGTCGAGACCGTGAAGACTCTCGGGTGATCCGGGTCGTCCAGGTTGGCCGTGATCTGGAGGGTCGGAAGCGGCTTCTTCTGGGTGTGGACGGTGCCACTCCACTTGTGGTTCCCGCCGAACTTCCAGCCGACCTCGTCCGCCTGGTCGTCGTCGATGGTGACCTCGCCCTCCTTGAGCTCGCCCGGCGCGCTGCCGACCTTCTTCAGGAACGTCTCGAACCCCTCGGCGGAGGTCGTGAACTGGAGGTAGAGCGAGCTGTGCTTCCAGGAGTTGGTCTCGTAGCTGGCCACGTCCGCGGAGTACGGGGGGATCCACACGCCGTACACGCGGCGCTGGAGCCGGGAGGGCCAGCCCTCCTCCAGGCCCTTCTTGGCCGCCTGCTCCTGCTTGGCGTCGCCGCCGCCGCGGCTCTGCATCGCGGAGATGTAGAGGTAGCCGGCCGGGATCGTGATCAGCAAGAAGACGATGAGGGGCTTGAGCCAGCGG